>JBGPMX010000413.1:0-5089 GCA_041487215.1 Planctomycetia bacterium
CGCCGCCACGCCCGCCGGGGTCCGGTAGTGCGCTTGCACAGCTCACCGTTCGCTCGCGCTATGGAGAGCTGGGCGGGCGATTCACCGCTCTACCGTTCAGCGGCACGGAGGCGAACTGGGTCGCCGACGTGTTCCAGAAGCAAGGGGTGGGCGTGAGCACCCTGTTCGGAGCCAACGCCACAGAAGCCAACGTACGTGCCGGTTGCCGCGCGCGCAAGATCGTGCACCTGGCCTGCCACGGATTGGCCGACGAGCGTTGGGGGAACTTCTTCGGCGCCCTGGCACTCGCCCCTGGGCGCACGGGCGACGCCGCGGACGACGGATTCCTGACATCGAATGAAATCCAGCAACTCGATCTGCGCGGTTGCGAGCTGGCCATTCTCAGCGCCTGCGAGACGAACTACGGTCCGGAGCAGCGCGGCGAAGGGGTCTGGGGACTCTCGCGCGGGTTCCTGGTCGCGGGTGCGCGGCGGGTCGTGGCGAGCAACTGGCTGGTCGACGACGAGGCGGCCGCCAGCCTGGTCAGCTATTTTGCGGGCGGCGTCGCACCGGCCGAAAAAGAGGGCCGCACCGCCGACTATGCCGCCGCGCTCCACGCGGCCAAGCGCTGGGTACGCCAGCAGGACAAGTGGCAAGCCCCCTACTACTGGGCCACCTTTGTACTTGTCGGCCCCCCATAGTCCCCGGACACGGCCGAATCCCATCTCGCGAAGGGGGTTCGGCTTCGCCGCCGGTCCGGTGCCGCGCCTCACCAAGAAAGCCGTTGGCGCCCCCAGGACGTTCAGACCAGCACGCAGGGATCGAGCTTCCCCGTGCTCCCACTCAACAACTAAGCGGGTTACCCACTGAAATCTGCGAAGACGCGAAAAAAATCGAAGAGACCGGGAAGATTCAATCCGCCGGCACGTTCTCCTTGGCAGACCGGGAACCAACAGGTCCGGTAAACAACCTCAAGCCAAGGAGATGGCCATGCAACGGTTCAGCCTTCGCACGCTCAGCTTCGCCGCTCTGACCACCCTGGGGATGCTCGGTTCAGCCGCCGCCCCCGCCCAGGCCGGCAGTTACGGACACGGCGATTACGGACACGGCTACGCCCCGCCGTGCCACTGGGAGTGGGTAACGGTGTACGAGCGCCGCGAGGTGGCCTACGAGAAGACCATCACGCTTTACGACCACTGCGGCCGGCCCTACGAGGTGACGAAGACATTCTTCCGTACGGTCCGCGTGCCTGTCCAGAAGCACGTGCGGGTGTGCGATTAGCTGGCCGCTCCAGCGCTCTTGACCGCGCCGCACGGCCGACTCACACTTGCGGCATGGCAGTAAGCCCCGGCGCTACGCTCAGTGACGAACAACTCGCCGATGCGATCGTTCAGCGGGAGCGTTCGGCCGACGCGATGCAGCGTGCCCGAGACGCGTGCGGCGAGCTGTACGCGCGGCACGCCGCCAAGCTGCTCGCCTTTCTGGCCGCGCGTGCCCCGCGCAGCCAGCTCGAAGACGTGCACCAGGAGGTATGGGAACGGGTCTGGGAGCGCCTGCCGGGCGGCTTCGCGGGGGGAAACTTCCGCGCCTGGCTTTTTCAGATCAGCAGGAACCTGCTCATCGACCAGGCCCGCAAGAAGCGGCCAATGGATTCGATCGCCGACCACGACGTGCCGGACGAGCGCCAGGCGCGACCCGACCTCGTCCTTTTCGAGAGCGAGCGTGCCGCGCATCTCAGGAATTGCCTGGAGAAGCTCGCACCCGAAGCCGCGGCGCTTGTCCGCGCACGGTTGTCCGGCCAGAGCTACGACGAGATCTGCGAGCGCAACGGGATCCGCATGGAGCGCGCCCACAAACTTTTTCATCGAGCTAAGGAGCAGCTGCACGATTGCGTGAAACGAGTGACCGCATGAAGCTGCATGCGCTGGACATCCCCGACGATGCCGCCGAGCTGCCGGCCTGGCTCGAGCGCCACCTGGTGGGGCTCGATCTCGGCACGCTGGTGAGCGAGCTGCGCGCCGTGCATGGCACCGCGGCGGCCGAGCCGGCGCTCCGGGAGGTGCTCGGCCAGCAGGCCGACGCGGTGCTGCGCGGCGGCCTGGCGCAGTTATCGCCGGACCGGCTCAGCCTGCTGCTCCAGCATCCCGAGCTGCTCGCGGATCTTCAGGAGCAGATCCTCACGCGCGGCGGCACGTACTGGGACCGGGTGGCCGCCGAGTCCGCCGCGTTGCCAGGCCCTTGCGCCCGAGGCCGTGAGCGGCTCGCGGCCTTTTTGAATGCGCCCGGCGCAGCAGGCTCGGCCGAGGCCCCAAGCCAGGCGCACCGGCTCTCCCTGCCCCCTCGCGCGGCCCATGACCAGGAAGCGATGCGGCCCGGCGCCCGTGTCCGCTGGTACCGCCATCCGGCGTTCGTCGGCCTCGCTACCGCCGCCGCCGTCCTGCTCGCCGTCCGGGCGTACGATGCGCGTTATCGGGGAAGCGGCGTCGTCCAGCCACCGGTCGTTGCGGCCACCGGCTGGGGCTGGGCCAAGCCGGATGCACTCCCCCAGGACCTCACGGCACCGGCCTACTTCAACCGCCTGGCCGACGCCGCCCAGGAATGGTTCAACAAGCAGCCCGAAGACGCCGTCACGCTCGCGCAGCGCATCGGCGAGCTGCGCCAGGGCTGCTCGGTGCTCATCTTCGCCGAGCACCGACCGCTCGGCGCCGAAGACCGCGTGTGGTTGGTCGAGAAATGCCGGAGCTGGGCGGCGAAGCTGGATGACCAGCGTGTCGCGCTCGAAGCGGGGGGGAAACCTGAAGAGGTGCGCGCCGCGACCGACGAAGTGGTGCAGAAACTCGTTGTTGCACTGCGCGCTCGGGCTGACCAGACCGCCCGCGGCTGATGTTGTGGAGCGAAATGGAGGAACTTGTGATGCGAATACCCCATCGCTTCCGATCTATCCTCGCGGCGGTCGGCGTCTGGCTCGTCACGTTCACGCCGGCGGTGGGTAGCACGGATCCGGCCGACTGGCCCATGTACAACCACGACCCGGCCGGGTGGCGGTTCAATGCTGCCGAGAAAACCCTCAGCCCCGCCAACGCAGGGAAACTCGTCGAGAAGTAGCGGTTTCCGGCGGCCGATTCGAGCGACTCGATCGGCGTCGTTCACGCCACACCCGCGGTCGTCGCCGGCAACGTCTACTTCGGCACCGCCACGTTCCCGGCCTTCTACAAGCTTGGGCCGGACGGCAAGCACTTCAACACCATCCTCATGGCCTCGCCCATCCTGGCTGACGGCAAGGTGATCTTCGGCGGCGGCACGCTCGAGCAGCTCTTCGCCGGTACCGCCGCATACCCGGTTGCGCAAAACTGTTCATCATTGCCGAGAACGAAGAGTTGTTCGACAACAAAGAGCACGCGATCCTGGCTTACGAGCGGGCCACCGGCATGAAGAAACTTGTGACGATCCAAGGGATCAAGCACTACGGCATCTACAACGAGGCCCGCGACCAGGCCCAGAAGGAAGCCATCGTTTGGTTTGACGAACACCTGAAGCCATAGCCACTCGCCACCGCTTAGAACTCCCGCGCCGCGCCGCGGTCGGGAATGGATCGGTTCGAATCGCCCTCGCCGCCGACGTGCACATCCAGCTTGACACAATTCGAGCGGTCGGGACCGAGCACGTCCAGCACGGCCTCGAGTGCCAGCTGCTTGGCATGGTACGACGAAGTGTAGCCGTGCACGATCACCGAGCCATGCACGATCTCAACCCGGAGCTGGTGGACGCGTCCCCACGTCCGCTGAAAAATCTGGTGCTCGATGATCTCTTCCAGGTCAACCGTCTCATTGAGACGTCGTGGTGCGGCACGCATGTCCGGGTCCTTCCAGGAAACGGGTGTTCGACGAAAACAAAAAAGCCCCTCAACGTGCGGCTCGGCACACATAGGGGCTTTCGTGACCCTCGCTGGATCGCGTGGCTGCCAGTCCTGAGCAGTCTGAGCATCGTACCAGCGGCCGCGCACCGGCGTCAAAAGAAAAGCCGTCTGGGTCACGGGGGGGACCCACCCGGCTCGTCAGCAGGCGCGCCGAGTGGCGCTTCATGGGGTTGCCGCCGCTTCCTCCTGCCCCAGCCGTCGCCAGGCAGGACCGCTTCAACACGTTCAAGCCCCCCCCAAAACCCCTTCTCTTGCACTTCCGCTTCCCACGCCGCGTGCGGGTCCCCTGCGCGCCGGCGCCAGCGCGGATCCGCACACAGCCTGTGACGCTTCCGCACGAGAGCCGAACCGTGCAATCACTCGGCCATCCCCGGCGCGCGGGCGCATAGCTCCCCGTTTCGCGCATGCGGCGGGCCCTTTCTTGGGCCACCGTGGGCGGAAGCGGGAAGCACACGGGTGCTCGGTCCTTGCCGACCGGCTCGCATGGCATGCCGTTTTCTACAACAGGACAGGCGACGCAGAGACGTTCCGCGAGCTGACTGCTATTGCAAGAAGGACGGAAGGACATGGCTTCTATCAACGCCGCCGAGGTTCAGGTATTGATGGATCACCCGAAGGGGCGCGGCATGCGGGTGAGCTTCTACGCCGACACCTCCGTCGCGCAGGGGTTCGCGGCGCACTGGCTGTGGCACTACAAGAGCGAAGCCAGCCGCATCAAGCAGCTGCTGGCGGACGATCCACAGGCCCGGCTCGCCTTCGAGCGGAATCTGGCGGTGGTGCGCGACGCGCTCGAGGCGCCCGAGGCGAGCCACGCGCGAGGCATGGCGGTGTTCAGCGACGCGGAGCGCGGATTCCTGCGAGCCTTCGCGCTCGATGCGCCGGTCCGCCCCCGCATGGTGCTCGACGAGGAATTCTTCGTCCTGCCGCTCGTCGAGGCGATGCTGCGCCAGCAGGCCTTCCTGGTGGTGCTCAGCGACACGCACCACGCGCGGCTGTTTGCCGTCACGCCGGCGGCCGAGCGGTTGCTCGGTGACATCGACGGCGCTGTGCCGAAGCGGCGCCGGGCATCGGGCCAGCGGCGCGGCAAGGAACAGGGGCACCACATCGATCGGCATCGCCGGGACGCGATCCTGCACTTCCAGAAGGAGCTGGCGGCGGCGGTCGAGAAGGCGTGGAACAACGGGGCGTTTCGCG
>JBGPMX010000414.1:0-5083 GCA_041487215.1 Planctomycetia bacterium
CCCGAACACGCGCAGGCGCCCTTCCTGCGCTTCCAGCTCGGTGTCTTCCGGCTCGCCCAGGGAGAGCTGCTCCGCCAGCAGGCTCGCGTGTCCCCCGCCGATCGAGCCGCCGCGGACGCCGCGCGCGGCGAGCTCGAGGCGGCCGCCGCCACGCTGCGCGACGTGGACCGGCAGATCACGGCGCTGGCACGGGAGAGCAAGCGGGACGGCGGCGCGGGAATGACCCCCGAGCAACTGGCGGCGCTCGCGAACCGCAGCCGCTTCTGCCTGGGCCAGGCGCTGTGGGGGCTGGCGCAGAGCCACCCCCGCCACTCCGCCGGTCAGACCGATTTCGCGTCGCAGGCGGCGGCGCAGTTCGAACCATTCACGCAGCGCTACGCGTCGTCCGACATCGTGCTCGAAAGCTACCTGGCGCGCGCCGACTGCCTGCGTCTGCTCGATGACCCGGCCGGTGCGCTCAAGCTCGTGCGCGAGATTGAACGGCACGATACGCCGGACCGGTTCCGCGACCGCGCCATCGCCCTGCGCGCCCAGGTGCTGCTCGATCAGAGGAAGCCCGCGGCGGCACGCGATCTGATCGAGGACGTACGCAAGCTGCTCGCCAGCCCGAACGCGGAACTCGACCTGATTTACGTGCAGGCCACGCTCGCGCTGGCGCGCGAGCGCAGCGCTGCCAAGGACCACCTGACCGTGCGCCAGCTGGTCGAGGACGCCGTGCGCTCCATGGACGTGATCGAACAGACCCATGGCGCCTACTGGGCCACGCGCTGCGCGCTGATGCTGGGCGAGCTGGCGGCGGACAACGTGCTGGTCGAGGATCCCGCCGTGCTCGTGCGCATGGCGGACGGGCAATACCGCAGAAACGACCGGTCCGGAACCGTGGCCACGCTGGACCGCGCGCTCCGGCTCGCCGAGGAGCGTGGCGACGCCGATTCTGCGATGACGGTCGGCCTGCGCGCGGCGTCGGTCGTCGCCGAGCTCGGGAAAATGGACGACGCCGCGGAACGGTTCGCCCGGCTGGCCGCGACCTATGCCAACCTGCCGAAGGCGGCCGAGGCGCAGTTCATGGTCGCGTCCTGCCTGGGGCAGGCCTACGGGCGGGACCGGACGCCCGAGCGGCTCGCCCAGTACCAGCAGGCGCTCGAGCAGCACCTGCGGCTCTTCCCGCAGCACGACACCGCGTCGGAGGCGCGCTGGCTGCTCGGCGCCCTGCGGCTGAGCCAGCGGCGTTGGCCCGAGGCAATCGCGCTGCTGCAGGAGATTGGCACCGGCCACAAGCGCTTCCCGGCCGCGCGCCGTGAGGCGGCTCGGGCCTACGAAAGCTGGCTCGGCGAACTCTGGGCGCGCAACCAGGACGCGAGCCGGGTGCTGGCCGCAGCGCTCGAATATCTTGAGAAGGCCCTGCCCGCCGGCGGCGGCGAATCCTTGGCCGCCGCCGACGTCCCGATCGCGCTTGCGCGGGCGCGCATCCTGGTCCACCCCACGGTCGCGCACTACGAGGAAGCGGAAGGAATGCTCGAAAATGTGCTGTTCGGCCAGGCGGCCGAGCCCGCCGAACGCGGCGAGGCGCGGCGGCTCAACCTCATCGCCCTGCTCGGGCAGGACAAGTTCGACGAGGCCGGCCGCATGCTCGACACCGAGTTTGTCGGCATCCCCCAGGAACTGTTCGCCGTGGTGCGCGAGCTGGAAGAGGCGGCCACACGGACGAGCGACGCGCGGCGCCGCCAGATCGGCCAGCTCGAGCTGCAAGCGACCAACCGGCTGGTCGACGAGGCGGGTGCTCTCACGAGCGAGCAGGAGCTGCAAGCGCAGATCTATCTGGCGCTCGCCCACGCCAACGCCGGCCAGGCGAATCGCGCGCAGGAGCTCTTCGCCAAGCTACGCGACCGTGTGCCGAGCAACGCCCGGCTGATCGAGGCCGAGGCCGGGTGCATGATGCAGCTCGGCCGCTACGGCGACGCGCGCGAGCTCTGGCGCACGCTGCTCGGCATGGTGCCCGAAAACAGCCCGGTCTGGTTCCGCGCCAAGTACAGCCTGGCGCTCGCCTGCTTCCGCTCGAACGATCGCCCGCAGTGCCTCAAGATCGTCCGGGTCACCCGCCTGCTGCACCCGGACCTGGGTGGCCCCGATCTGCGCGCCAAGTTCGACGACCTCGAAGCGAAGTGCCAGGCCGCCGCGGACTCTGGCGGCTGAGGCCGGCCGGCAGACAAAGATTGCGACGCCTCCTGGGCCTAGTCATCACCATGCTCCCTTACCCAGCGGACCTCGGCGTTGGTACATCCGACAAAATAGCCGGCGTGACGTTGTGGGTTGTGCTCTCGTGGCCGTCCGCGAGGACGCGGCGTTGACTCCGATCGTAGACAATTAGACCTGTCCCGTTTTCTCCCCCCGGCTGGCGGCCTTTCATGGAATCTCAGCTCCGCGAACTCCTGTCCCGATGGGAAAGGCTTCGGCGCGAGGGCCGGACGGTCTCGGCCGAGGAGCTCTGCGCCGACCGTCCCGAGCTGATTGGCGAGCTGAAGGAGCGCGTGCGGGCGATCGAGCAGGCTGCGCACGGGGCCGAGGCGACGGAAGAGCTCGAGCCGCCCGCGGCGCTGCCCGCGCAGTTCGGTCGCTACACGGTGCTCGAGAAGCTCGGCCAGGGCGGGTTTGGAGCCGTGTACCGGGGGTATGACGAGCAGCTCCAGCGGCCGGTGGCGATCAAGGTGCTGCACCCCTGGCGGTTCGATACACCGGGCGGCACCGAGCGGTTCTTACGGGAGGGACGGCATGCGGCCCAGCTCGATCACCCGCGGATCGTGACCGTGTACGACGTCGGCTCCGCCCCCCACGGCTCTTACATCGTCTACAAGCTGATCGAGGGCTCCAGCCTGGCGGCCCGCTTGCGGCAGGGTCCGATGCCGCACGCGCAGGCCGCTGGCCTGGTCGCTGAGCTGGCCGATGCGCTCGACCACGCGCACCGGAGCGGCGTGTACCATCGCGACATCAAGCCGGCG
This sequence comes from Planctomycetia bacterium, assembly GCA_041487215.1. GTDB lineage: Bacteria > Planctomycetota > Planctomycetia > JALXBF01 > JBGPMX01 > JBGPMX01. The sequence continues at coordinate 2,997 of JBGPMX010000414.1, forward strand.
AACATCCTGCTGGATCGCGCGGGCAAGCCGTACGTTGCCGACTTCGGCCTGGCGGTCCGCGAGGCCGATCTGCTGCGCGAGCGCAGCCCGAGAGCGGGGACATACCCGTACATGGCCCCCGAACAGGTGCGCGGCGAGGGGCACCGGATCGACGGCCGCACGGACATCTACAGCCTGGGCGTTGTGCTGTACGAATTGCTGACCGGGCAGCGCCCGTTCGAGGCGCGGTCCCCTTCGGAACTGTTCGAACTGATCCTCCACCGCGAGCCCCGGCCACCCCGCCAGGTCGAGCCGTCGATCCCGCGCGAGCTGGAACGGATCTGCCTCAGCGCCATGGCCAAACGGCTGGCCGACCGCTACACCACCGCAGGCGATATGGCCGAGGAGCTCCGCCAGGCCTCGCATCTGCTGCCACGTGAGGTGGCGCCGGGTGCCGGCGGGCCTGCGCCGGTCGCGCCCATCGTGGCGACGCCGGGAACCGCCAGCGATTCGACGAGAGGTACGCTCAGTGACCTGCCGGACCGGATCGTGCCCAAGGGGTTGCGTGCCTTCGGGCCCGAGGACGCGGAGTTCTTCCTGGAGCTGTTGCCGGGACCGCGCAACCGGGAAGGGCTGCCCGACTCGATTCGCTTCTGGAAGATGCGCATCGAGAGCCGCGACCTCGATGGCACCTTCACCGTGGGCCTGATGTACGGTCCGTCGGGTTGTGGCAAGAGCTCGCTGGTCCGTGCGGGCCTGCTGCCGCGGCTGGCGCCCGTGGTCCGCCCGGTGTACGTGGAGGCGACGCGGGACGACACCGAGCGGCGACTCGCCCGGGGGCTCTGCAAGGCGTTCCCGGCGCTCGCCCCGGACGCTGCGTTCCCAGACATGGTCGCCGCGCTGCGGCGCTGGGGCGAATCGCAGCAGGCGCCCAAGGTCCTGATCGTGCTCGACCAGTTCGAGCAGTGGCTGCACGCGCGCGGCGGTGAACGTGACGCCGAGCTGGTGCGCGCGCTACGGCAATGCGACGGGGAGCACGTGCAGTGCCTGCTGCTGGTGCGGGACGATTTCTGGCTCGCCGTCAGCCGGTTCATGCGCGAGCTCGAGGTCACGCTCGTGGAGGGCTCGAACATCACCCTGGTGGACCTGTTCGACGTGCCGCACGCGCGCAAGGTCCTGGCAGCCTTCGGCCGCGCCTACGGCCGCCTGCCCGATCACCCCACGGAGATCACCCCCGAGCAAGGACGCTTCCTCGACCAGGCGGTCGCCGGGCTCGCGCGCGACGACAAGGTTATTCCGGTTCAGCTCAGCCTGTTTGCCGAGATGCTCAAGGGCAAGCCGTGGACGGCGGCGACGCTGCGCGAGGTGGGCGGCATCGAGGGCGTGGGCGCCACGTTCCTCGAGGAAACATTCGGCGCACGCACCGCGAACCCCGACCACCGGCGACACCAGCAGGCGGCCCGCATGGTCCTGCGCGCGCTCTTGCCCGAGCAGGCCACGGACATCAAGGGTCACATGCGGTCTCGTGCCGAGCTGCTCGCGGCGTCCGGGTACGAGGCCCAGCCGGGGGAGTTCGATCGGCTCCTGCGTATCCTGGACACCGCGTTGCGGCTGATCACCCCGGTGGATCCCCAGGGATCGATCACGGGGCAGGAGGGCGGAGCGAGCGGGGACAGCGGGCATTACCAGCTGACGCACGACTACCTCGTCCGCGCCGTGCGCGAATGGCTCGCCGTCAAACAGCGGCAGACCCTGCGCGGCCGGGCCGAGCTCCGGCTCGCCGAATGGGCCGCCCTCTGGGGCTCGCGGCCGCACCCCCGCAACCTGCCCCCGCTCTGGTCCTGGCTGGCCATCGTGCTGCTGACACGGGAGCGCAGCTGGAACTCGAGCGAACACGCCGCGATGCGCGCCGCCGCACGCCGCCACGCCCTGCACGTCGCGCTGTGGGGGCTGCTCGCCTGCGGCCTGGCCGCCGGCGCCTGGACCATGTGGAAGCCGATCCACGCCCGGCAGCTCGTGCAACGCCTGGACGATGTGGCAATCGCCCAGGTCCCCGGCATCGTCGCGCAGATGAAGGGCTATGGCCGATGGGTCAACCCCACGCTGCG
>JBGPMX010000415.1:0-5081 GCA_041487215.1 Planctomycetia bacterium
CTGGCCGCGCTTGCCGGCGGAGCGGTCGTCGGGCTTGAGGCCGCACCAGGGCTCGGACCCGTGCCGCTTCCGGCAGTACTCGAACGCCCAGCGCAGACAGCGCTCGACCCCCTTGCGGGTGTTGATCGAGGTCTGGATGGCGACCTCGTCGGCCGTCCCTTTCTTGAGGAACCCGCCGGCGCCGACGTAGAGGTCTTCGGTGTTCTCGCGCACCACGACGAAATCGATTTCGTCCGGTCACTTGTCACGGAGCGGCGTCTCGACCCCGGGGTAGAGCTTGACGGGGCGGAGGTTGATGTACTGATCGAGCTCGAAGCGAGCGCGGAGCAGCAGGCCCTTCTCGAGGACGCCCGGCGGCACGTCGGGGTGCCCGACCGCGCCCAGGTAGATGGCGTGGAAGCCGCGCAGCTCGTCGAGCGCGGCGTCGGGCAGCGCCTCGCCGGTCCGCCTGTAGCGTTCGCCGCCGAAATCGAAGGGGTGCGTTTCGTAGCGGAACTTCTCGATGCGCGAGACGGCGTCGAGAACCTTGAGTCCCTCGCGCACCACCTCTGGACCCGTCCCGTCGCCACCGATGACTGCGATGCGGTACACCGTCACGCCGGCCTCGCTTGCGAGAAAAAAAGATTTTAGCAGCGGCGCCGGCGCCGAACAATAGACCGCGCCGGGCGACGCTATTGACTTCTGGTTCGGCTCGATCATACTTCAGGATCAAACCGGCACCACTCGCGCGCCGGGCAACGGATCATCTCTTCATCATTGTTTTACTGAGAAGGGACCGGCTGCATGGCCTCTGCACCCCGCGCGGACGCCAAGGGACTCTCGGATCTCACCGAGGCAGAACTTGTCCGCACGGTGCTCGACCGCAACCTGGCCACGCAGGTCGAAATCGATCAGTGCCGGGCACTTCAGGAGCGGCTATCCCGCCGCGACCAGCACAAGCCGCTGCTCCATCTCCTGGTCGAGAAGGGCGCCATCACGGCGAACCAGGCGCGGCGCCTGCTGCAGGATTTCGGCGAGGGGGCCAAGCTGCGCGAGCCCCCCGGTTACCAGATCCTCTCGCCGATCGGCCAGGGCTCGATGGGCATGGTCTACAAGGCGAAACAGATCAGCATGGACCGCACCGTGGCGCTCAAGGTCCTGCTCCGGCAGCTCGCCCTGCACAAGGACTTCATCGAGCGGTTCCACCGCGAGGCGCGCATCGCCGCAAAACTGAGCCACAACAACATCGTGCAGGCCATCGATTCGGGCGAGTTCGCCGGCCACCACTACTTTGTCATGGAGTACGTGGACGGGACGAACATCAAGCAGGAGCTGGACAAGGGGCAGGTGTTGGACGAGCCGACCGCGCTCGGCATCATCCTGCAGGTCGCCGAGGCGATGAAGCACGCGCACGAGAAGGGGCTGGTGCACCGCGACATCAAGCCCGAGAACATCATGCTCATGAAGGACGGCACTGCCAAGCTCGCCGACCTGGGGCTCGCCCGCCTCACCGCCGACGAGGCGCTCGCCCAATCGGAAAAGGGCGTGGCGGTGGGCACGCCTTACTACATCTCGCCGGAGCAGATCCGCGGCGCGGTCGACGTCGACGTGCGCAGCGACATCTACTCGCTGGGCGCCACGCTCTACCACATGGTCACCGGCCGGGTGCCGTTCCCCGGCAAGACGCCCGCCGAGGTCATGCAGAAGCACCTCCGCGCTTTACTGGTGCCGCCCGACCACATCAACACCCGGCTCACCGGCGGGCTGGGCGAGGTGGTCGAGACCATGATGGCAAAGGACCGCGCGGCGCGCTACGCGACGCCGCAAGACCTGATCATGGACCTCAAGAGCCTGATGGAAGGGAAGCCGCCGGTGCTGGCGCGCGAGAAGATCGGCGCGGCCACCATGGCGGGCCTGGCCGAGGGGGATGAAGCGGAGGAAGCGCCGGCGCATCACGGCCAGTACAACCGCACGCTCGAGGATCTCGCCACACGCCTCAACCGATCGCGGCTCTGGATCACCACGCTGGGGCTGCTGCTCGGCGCCGCCCTCATCGTCCTCGTCGTGCTGCTCGCCACCCGCTAATTCTAGTTCTTGCTGAAATCGATGGTGCGGCTCGCCTCGCGCCCCAGAGGATCCTTGAGGAACTTCTTGTGGCACTCGGGGCAGAGATCGAACCGGAAGCTCTTGAAGACCTGATCCTCGACCTCGTGCTCGTCCATCTGGTCCATCTGCTTGATCAGCTCGCTGATCTCCTCCATGTGGTCTTCCTCGAGATCCTCCTCGGTGATCTCCAGCGGGTCGTACGCGGCATAGACCTCGATCTTCGCGATGTAACGCAGGTCCTCTTCGACAAGCAGTTCCTTGCCACAAAGATCACAAGAAAAGTGCAACATGGGCGGACGACCCTCCGATGTCGGGCGGTGGCAGGTGATCGATACAAGAATCGATTCTAGTGCCGCTCGCCAAATGACGGAAGCCTGAATGCGCAAAAAAATCCCCGCCACGCGTTTGCCATGGGCTGCGCCGCAGAGTCACCGCGAGCGCCACAGCTTCGCGCGTCACGCCGTGCGACCTAGCCGGAAAAGCCAGACTCGGGAGTGCACGGACCTCACACGACCCGCGCGATGAAGCACTTGAGATAGGACGTCTCCAGGCACGAGGCGGACACCGGGTGGTCGGCCGCCTGGCCGCGTTCGGCGAGGATCTGGATCGAGCGCCCCGACTCCTCGGCCACGCCGCCCAGGATGGCGGCGAAATCAGCGCGCGAGACGTGACCCGAGCAGGAGCAGGTGACGAGGATGCCGTCCGGCTCGATGAGATCGACCGCGAGCCGGTTCGCGCGGTGGTAGCCGCGCAGCGCGGCGTCGAGCGAACGGGTGTGCCGCGCGAACTTCGGCGGGTCCAGGATGACCATGCCGTACCCTCCCGCCTCCCCTTCGGCCGCGCGCTCGTGCATGAACTCGAACGCGTCCGCGGCCTCGAACCGCACCGCGCCCAAGCCGTTGAGCGCGGCGTTCGACCGCGCCGCCGCGACGGCCGCCTCGGACACGTCCACGCCCAACACTTCCGACGCACCCGCCCGCGCCGCGGCCAGCGCGAAACCGCCCGTGTAGCAGAAAACATCGAGCACCCGGCGGCCCCGCGCATACCGCGCCATCGCTCTGCGGTTTTCGCGCTGGTCCAGGTAAAAGCCCGTCTTCTGCCCGGTCCGTATATCGACCTCGTAAACCAGGTCATCCTCCGTGATCCGCACGGGCTCTACCGGAACGTCGCCCCCGATGGGCCCGTCGCTGATCCGCAACCCCTCGGCCGCGGCGACGCCCCGCTCCGTGCGCAGGTAAATGCCGCGCGGCCGGCACAGCTCGACCAGCAGATGAGTGAACACTCCCAGCCGCTCGGCAATCGCCAGGCTGGTCACCTGCGCGACCAGCCACGGCCCGTAGCGGTCGACGACCAGCCCGGAAATCGCGTCGGCTTCGCTGAACACGAGCCGGCAGGCACCGGCCGGGTCGTCCAGACCAAGCACGTCCCGGCGCAGCCGGACGGCGTCCGCGAGACGGGCACGCCAGCACGCCGCGTCGAGCGCCTGATCGGGCTGCCAGCTGTAGAGCCGCACGCGGATCTGGCTCTGCCCGTTGTACAGCCCGCGCGCAATGAACTCGCCGTCGTGCGACTCAACGACCACCTCGGCGCCGTCCGCCGCGTCCCCCTCGACCCGCTCGATCGACCCCGCGAAGAGCCATGGGTGCCGCGCGAAGAGCGGACGGGCACGTCGTCGCTTCACGATCACGCGCGGCAGCATGGAACTCGGCGCCGGCCGCAGCGATTCCGCCACACTCATGGGGTCCTGATCAGACACTCTACGCTCCCCCGACACGGATCAGGCAGCGGCTGGCCAGCATTACGCCGGCCCAGAGGCCGAGCCGGTCGGCCCACGGCCGCGCACGCCGATCCCTCGAGCGCACGGCGAAGCCCGCGACGCTCACGAGCCCGAGCGCCAGAAAGCACCAGGCGTCGAGCGGCCAGCCAAGCAGCGCCGACTCGAGCGGCCAGCCGGCCGCGACCCAATCGAACGCCTGCGCCAGCAGCCAGAGCAGGAGCGGGAAGGCCGCTGTCAACACCCACTCACCCCAGACCGGCCGGCTGCGCCGGCCCAGGCGATACTGACGCGCGATGATGGCCGGCCAGACCAGCACCGGCCCGGCGGCGACGAAGAACAGGCACGCGGTCCCGAAGGCCAGTGCGAGCCGAACCGCCGACGCCGCATGCAACGCCGCGCCGTCCACTGAACCATCCTGCCGCACGAGCCGCGGCGTGCCCGGAACCGAATCGACCAGAGCAAGCGCCACCACGGCATAGCCGGCGGCGACCAGGGCGATGTCGGGGACATAGCTGTGCAGCGTACGCGCGGGGGCAGCGGTGGGCAAAGAGGATGCCACGGCGAGCTCTCGGCCTCAAGAGGGGCTAACCGCTCACCTGCCGGCCGGCCTGCTCGACCTCGTTCTGATACTGCAGCGCCCGATCGAGGTCGCTCTGGAGCCGACGCACGCGCAGCAGCAGCTTGACCCGGGTCACGAGCTCGATCTTGTTCACCGGCTTGGTCAGGAAGTCCTCGGCACCGGCCTGCACAGCACGCTCGATGTCACCGACCTCGTTGAGCGCCGTCACCATGAGGATGGGGATGTCGCGGGTCGCTTCCGAGTTCTTCAGCTTGCGGCACACCTCGAAGCCAGAGATCTTCGGCATCATGATGTCGAGCAGGATGACGTCGGGCGGGTCCTCGCGGACACGCGCCAGCGTCTGCTCGCCATCCGCCGCCGTCTGGACCTCGCAGTCCAGGTCGGCCAGGTAGGCCTCGAGAAGCTCGACGTTCTGCAGATTGTCATCGGCAATCAGGATCTTGGGCCGCGGCTGCGGTGTTTCCATGGCGTTCCTATCCCAGGGAGTTCGCGCGTATTGTAGCATCGGCGCCGCCGCTGCAACACGCGGGAGAGGGCACCGTGGGTGGCGGGTTGTCATCCTGAGCCAAGCGAGGAACGAGCCAAGCGAAGGATCTCGCTGCTTCCTTAGGGCGCGGTCCCCTCGCCCCCGCGCTCATA
>JBGPMX010000416.1:0-5080 GCA_041487215.1 Planctomycetia bacterium
CGCGCGCGTGGCAGCCGCAGCAAGCCCCGCCGCGGTTCGGCGCGGGTGTCCCGGCGCCGCCGCGCCGCTGACCAAAGGTGTGCAGGATCCGGGGAGATGCGCAGCGCCCGTGCTCTGTGAGCGCGCCCCTCACCCCCGACGTCTCTCCCGACGCTCGCCCCTGTGGAGCCATGCGAGGCGCGAACGTGGGGCGAGGGGAGACGAACATCCGGTTTAAGACCGGATGGCCAGCTCGGGCACAGCGGCGGCCGCGCCGGCCGGGCGGTGCAGCAGACGCTCGAGTGCCGCCACGATGCGCTCGGCGGCGTGCCCGTCGCCGTACGGATTGCTGGCGGGCATCATGCGCTCGTACGCGCCCGGTGCATCGAGCAGGGTGATGACGCGGCGGGTGATCCGCGCGGGATCGGTGCCGACCAGCGACGACGCGCCGCAGCGCAGGCTTTCGATGCGCTCGGTCTGGTCGCGCAGCACGAGCACCGGGAGTCCGAGCGACGGCGCCTCCTCCTGGATGCCGCCCGAGTCGGTCAGGACGAGCCACGAGCGGGTGAGCAGCGCCAGCGTTTCGGGGTAGGGCAGGGGATCGAGCAGCGTGATGCCGTGCCGCCCGCGCAGCCGCCGCTCGACGATCCGGCTCGCCGCGGGGTTGGGATGACGCAGGAACACCACGTGCACGTCGCGTCGCAGGCGGGCGAGCCGGCAGATCGCGTCGCAGATGCGCTCGAGCGGAGCGCCAAGGTTCTCGCGGCGGTGCGCGGTGACAACCAGGATCTTCGTGCCGCGCGTGACCGGGAGCGGCAGCGGAATGCGGTCCAGCTCGGGAGCCAGCAGGCGGATCGCGTCCACGACGGTGTTGCCCGTCAACACGATCCGCTCATCCGGGATGCGCTCGGCGAGCAGGTTGGCTCGGGCGTCGGCCGTCGGCGCCATGTGCAGGGCCGCGATGCGCGCGATCATCTGGCGATGACCTTCCTCGGGAAACGGAGCGGCCGGGTCGCCGGTGCGCAGCCCCGCCTCGACGTGCACCAGGGGGATCCGCGCGTGGAAAGCGGCCAGGGCTCCCGCCAGCGCGCTGGTTGTGTCCCCTTGCACGACCACCACCGCCGGGCGCGTGTCGGCCAGGAGTCCGCCGAGCTCGGCCAGGCAGCGCGCGAGCAGACCGCTGGGCGTCTGCGCAGGCTCCATCAGGGCCAGGTCCCTGTCGGGCGTGAGCCCGAACGCGGCGAGCGCCGGCGCGACCAGGTTGCGGTGCTGGCCCGTGGTCACCCCCCGGACGCACAACGAGCCCACACGGCGGGCCGCCAGGATCACCGGAGCGAGCTTGATGGCTTCAGGCCGTGTCCCAAGCACGAACGTGACTAAGGGGTGGTCGGACAGAAAGGAGCCTCCGTGCGGTGCTGGGATGGAAGAGTCGCCATTCGACTGGCCGCACGCGCGCGCTGTCGTTTTTGCACGTAGTGCCGAGCTTGCTCGAAGCCGCCCGTGGCGGTGCATAAGAGTCGCGTGCACCCCGAAAAAGTGCAAGACCAGTTGAGGGTTTGCGATCTCAGGAGCCCGCGTTGCTGCGAATCTGCTACTGCCTGAGCCACTACCACCCGGTCGCCAGCGGTGCCGAGCGGCAGGCGCACCGGCAGGCGGTCGAGCTGGTTCGGCGGGGCCATTCCGTGCGGGTGATCACCCGCGCGACGCCGGGGTGCGACGCCCAGGAGCGGCTGGACGGGGTGGTGATCCATCGCGCGATCCGGCCGCGCGAGCTCGGCCCGCTGTTCGGCGTCAGTTTTGTCACGACGCTCGGCGCGGCGCTGTGGCGGCTGCGCGGCGAGTTCGACTTGGTGCACTGCCACCAGGCGCTCTGGGAGGCCGTGTCCGCGGGGGCGCTGGTCGGGCCGGTGCTGGCGAAACCGACCGTGGTTCAGCCGGCCGCGGGGGGGCCGTACGGCGAGGCCCAGGAGCTGGCGCGCACGCGCGGCCGCGGTCTCCTGCGCGGGCTGATTCTGCGCAACCGGCATTTCGTGGCGATCTCCCAGGAGATCGAACGCGAGTGGCTCGATCTGGGAGTGCCGCCCGAGCGGCTCACGAGGATCGGCAGCGGCGTCGATACCGATTCTTTCCGGCCCGGTGCGTCGCCGCTGCGCGAACCGCTGCCGCCCGCCCCGCGCGTGCTGTTCCTCGGTCGGCTGCATGCCCAGAAGAACCTGGACACGCTGCTCGAGGCGTGGCCCGCCGTGCGGCGGCAGGTGCCCGCCTCGCTGCTGATCGCCGGCGACGGGCCCGCGGCCGACCGGCTCCGCGCGCGCGCCCGCTCCCTCGATACGGATCGCTCGATTCATTTCCTGGGCGCGGTCTCGGATCCGCTGGCCTACCTGCGCGCGGCGGACGTGTTCGTGCTGCCCAGCCGCGCGGAGGGCATGAGCAACGCGCTGCTCGAGGCGATGGCCGTCGCTCTGCCGGTCGTGGTCTCACGGATCGGCGGCAACATCGATCTGGTGAAGCAAGCAGAGACCGGGTTGCTGGTGGACCCCGGCGATGTGGTGGGATGGTCGGCGGCGCTCGTGCGGGTGCTGGGGGACCCGGCCGCGCGGCAGCGCTGGGGCGCGGCGGCGCGGCAGTTCGTCTGCGCGCGTTATGCGATGGCTGCGGTGATCGACCGCTACGTCGCGCTGTACGAAAAGCTGCTGGTGTGTACCTGAGTACTCGGTACTCAGTACTCAGTACTCAGTAGAGACCGCGGACAAGCCGGCGCAAAGCAAAAAGCCCCGGGGCGGCTGCTCCGGGGCTTGCGAGATTCAGGCGGCTCTCAGAACCCGTAGTAGAATGCCGACCGGCATTCACTGCTGTTGGCCGCTCAGGTACCCGGCTGCACACGCAGCGCGGAATTCACCGTCGCCTTCGGGGCCGTCTTCAGTTCGATTCCACCGGGGCTGGTCACGGGTTTGACTGGAACGGCGGCATCGAATTTCGGCGTGATCGCGCGAGCGACCGGCGGCTCGATGTCCTCATTGGGGTTCTCCGCCATGGGCATCGGTTCCAGGCGGCGGAGCGGGCAGTTGCCGTACAGGCACGGGGAGTTGCTCCGGAGCGGGACGGTCATCACCGTGCCGGCGTTGGGCGCGTTCCGGACGGAGCGGGCCACGCTGCGCAGGCATTGCTCGGGCGCGATGACGCCCTGCTGGTGCAGGAGTTCTTGGCCATCCGGCGACTGCACGAGCACGGTCGGGTAGGAGCAGATCGTCCCTTCGAATCGCTTCATGTGCCAGGAGTGTTCGTCGTAGTGGTTCCAATGCATCCGGCTCTTCACCTGGGCGAGCGGTGTGATGTTGAAACGCTCGATCATCGACTTGCACGCGTCGCAGCAGCTGCCGTCCGGGGTGTGGGTGAAGAGGGTGATGTAGCAGGCGGCGGCGTTGTCGGGCAGGCTCGGGGCCTGGTCCGCGAAAGCGGCGTTCATCGACCAAGCCGTCAGGCAGGCCGCTGCGGCGATCGCGGCGAAGAACGGCAGGCGTTGCCTCATGGTTTCGCTCCTCACGGTTGAAGTCGCGCCGGGCGAGCCGAACTGTTCGGCCCGCAGCCGGCCCTCGGGGGACGTGAGAGAAATGGTTCGCGCTGCGTCGATTCACCCGCCTCTGCAGGGCCGCCTGGAGAGCAACGGGTGCATGCGCCGCGACGAACCGCCCGGTTGTGCGGCTTTGAAAACTAGCCGCCTTCGATCTGCTTCTTGAGCGTTTCCTTCTCGCGACGCGTGACCTCGAGATCAAACTCGAGGCACGCCATCTCCAGCCGCACCCGCTCGAGAGCCTCCTTGGCCACATTGAGGATGTGGGTTCTCAAGCGGTAGCTGTCCAGTATCCGTTCGTAGAGCGGCATGAGCGGCGCACGCTGCCCTTCGGGGAGCTGGGCGAGCTGGCGGCCGAGCTCCTCGAGGTCGACGGGGACTGTGGACTTTGGCCCGATTCGGAAACGCGGCGTACGGTTCATAACGCTCCCCACCATGCTCAGGGCCTCGTCCGAGAAGAGCTGCGGGCTGCCGGAACTCTTCCATGTCACGCTGGATGTTCGCTGCCCGTTAAGTTCACTTTCCGTGCCTGCGCGGCAATTTGGCGCGGCCTCTTCTCTAAGTGGTTGTTCGCCCGAACCTTAAGGAGTCGGGTCGCCGGCGGGCCGCTGTGCTGGCTGTTGATTTACGACAACGCGGCGCGCCGCCGGGGGGGCGTCGGCTCACCTTTGCGCATCGGGGCGCGTTCGCTATACTTCGCGGCTTGCACGGATGTGCGCCGGCCCTTGATCGGCCGGTCTCCTTTCTCGCCGGAGGCTCACAGGGATGGGGTGCCTCGCCGCTGCCGCCTGGCTGATCCTGCTCGCTCCCCGCGCGGACGCGGAGGCGTTTCGCGAGGACTTCGAGTCGGCGACGACCGCGTGGATGGAAGAGGGGGGGGATGTCAGCCGGGTGGTTCGGTTCCACGAGCGATCGCACATCACGTCGCACAGCGGCACCCAATCGGAGCGGATCGGGATTACCGCGACGGCGGGCACGCACCTGTACTACGGGCTTCCCGTGGGCCACGCGGCGGTGCTCGAGGACCTGAAGATCGCCGTCTGGGTCAAGGCGGATCGGCCCGGCATCCAGCTCTTGGCCCGCGTCGTTTTCCCGCGTGAGCGAGATCCGGATACGCTCGAACTGCTCGGCACGCTCATTGCCGGCTCGGCGTACGAGCAGCCGGGGACGTGGCAGCGGCTCGAGCTGCCGCGTCCGGACCTGGCCGTGGAACGCCAGGCGCGTCTGCTGCGTGCCTCGCTGAAGCGGAACGTGGACACGCGCGAGTGCTACATCGACCGCATGATGCTGAACGTGTACGGCGGGCCCGGGGGCACGGAGCTGTTTATCGATGACGCCGAGGTGTCACCGGTGCTCGGCAGTGCCGTGCTCCAGACGGGGTTGACGCTCGGGCAGCCGGCCGAGGTGGCTGGACCGAGCGTGGCGGTGAGCCAGGACAGGCTGCTGGTCGGCGGGCGGCCGCGGCTGATGCGTTCGATCCGGGCACCCGGGGTAGCGCCGACCACGCTGCGCGAGTTCGGTCTGAACGCG
>JBGPMX010000417.1:0-5079 GCA_041487215.1 Planctomycetia bacterium
AGCTCGACCGGCCCCTTGCGCAGGCCCTTCGCGAACTCCGCGCGCAGCGCCGCGATCGCGCGCTCCATGACGCCCACGGCCCATTCGCGATCGTACGCCGCCTCCGCCCCTTCGGGCGACCCGGCCATCTGGCGCTCGGCGACGTCGACGTCGAGCGGCACCGTCCGCACGCCGCCGCCGCGCTTGAGCGCCGACGCGGCCTCGTGCTGATTCACGAGAAAGTGGTCCATCGACGCGCGCAGGTACGACCGGAACGTGCCCTTCTCAGGATCGACACGCTCGAGGAATCCGCGCTCGAGAAGATGCGCGCAGAAATCCTGGATGACGTCCTTCGCCGCCTCGATCGTGCGCCCTTTGCGGCGCACATAGAAGTAAAGCGGCTTCCAGTACGCCGCGAGCAGCTCCTCCAGCGCCCGGCGACGCGGCTCCGCGCCGTTGCGCGACGAGAGGATCAACGTCCAGCGCGTCGGGGGGAACTCGCGGGCGGCTCCGCCGATCGCCGTCTCGTCGACCACGTTCATAGCGTAGCAATCGGGCCGGGGCCTCGCTATCCTGTGGCGACCCCGAAGGAGAATGGAGATGAGCGAGCCCGTCGTCCGAGTCCAGGGAGTCGCCAAGACCTACTATCGCGACGCGCAGCCCGTTCCCGTGCTCGAGAACATCGACCTCACTGTGAACGCGGGCGAGTTCGTCGCGCTCATGGGCCCGTCGGGCTCGGGCAAGTCGACCCTGCTCAATCTGCTCGCGGGGATCGACCGGCCGAGCTCGGGCCGGCTCGAGGTCGCGGGCCAGAACCTGGCCGAGATGTCGGAGAGCGCCCTCGCGGCGTTCCGCTCGCGCCACATCGGCTTCATCTTCCAGCTCTACAACCTGATCCCGGTGCTCACGGCGTTCGAAAACGTGGAGCTGCCGCTGCTCTTGACCGGGCTGAGCAAGCGGGAGCGCGCCGACCACGTGCGCACGTCGCTCGAAGTGGTCGGGCTCTCCGACCGCGTGGATCATTACCCGCGGCAGCTCTCGGGCGGGCAGGAGCAGCGTGTGGCGATCGCGCGGGCGATCGTGAACGATCCCACGCTGCTGGTGGCGGACGAACCGACGGGGGACCTGGACGCCAAATCGGCGCGCGAGATCCTCGACCTGCTCAACCGGCTCAACCGCGAGTTCGGCAAGACGATTATCATCGTCACGCACGACCCGCACGCGGCGGAGCGAGCCGGTACGATCGTGCATCTTGAGAAGGGCGTGCTGGTGGACGCGCCGGCGCCGGCCGCCGAGGTGCGGGAGGCATCGGCATGAAGTACCTGAAGTACGTGCTGCGCAACGCCACGCGCAACCGGCTGCGCACCAGTCTTACCGTCCTCTCGGTCGCCGTCAGCCTGGCGATGATCACCGTGCTGTACGGCTACCTGGAAATGCAAAAGGTCTGGTCGCGCGAAGCGGGCAAGTACAACCGCTTGGTGGTGATGCACATCATGGGGTTCGCGGGCAAGCTGCCGATCGCGCACCTCGACCAGGTGCGCGCAATGCCCGGCGTGCGCGCGGCGGTGCCCTATTCCTGGTACGGCGGCAGCTACAAGGACCAGCGCGCGTTCTTCGCCCAGTTTGGCACCGACCCGGAGCGGGCGTTCGAGGTCTGGGACGAATTCCAAATCGACCCGGGTCAGCTCGCGGACTGGAAGAAAAACCCCACCGGCTGCGTGGTCGAGCGGCGGCTCGCGGAGGAGCAGCACTGGAAGGTCGGCGACCGCATCCCGCTCAAAGGGAACATTTACGAGTTCGACCTGGACCTGACGCTGTGCGGCATCTATGACGCGCCCAACCCCACCAACGCGCTCTGGTTCCACTGGAAGTACCTGGACGAAGGGCTGCGGCGCACGGGCAGCAAGCGGGACGGCAACGCCGGGATCCTTTTCGTGAGGGCCGAGTCGTCGGCGGCGATCCCCGCGCTCGTCCAGAGGATTGACGAGCGCTACGCCAGCTCCGAGTTCCCGACCCGGACCCAGACCGAGCAGGCGTTCGCCCAGATGTTCAGCCAGATGCTGGGGAACATCCAGCTGCTGATCCGCAACATCAGCATGGCGGTCGTCTTCTCGCTGACCCTGGTCGCCGCGAACGCCATGGCGATGTCCATGCGGGAACGGACCACGGAGATTGCGGTGCTCAAGGCGATCGGCTACCAGCGCGGGCTCGTGCTGGGGCTGATCCTCGGCGAGTCCCTGGTCATTTCCGTGATCGGCGGCCTGCTGGGAGTGGGGGCGGGGCGGGGGCTTTTCGCAGCGGCGCACCACGCGGTGCCGCAGATCATCCCGATCGATCATCTTGGCGGCGGCGTCGTGCTTGGCGGCCTGGCCACGGCCGCCGTGATCGGGCTGGCGAGCGGCTTCTTGCCCGCCGTGCGGGCGGCGCAGCTGCCGGTCATCGACGGCCTGCGCCGCGTGGTCTGAGCCGCGCGATCCATGAAGTACTTCAAGTACATCCTGCGCAACGCCACGCGGAACAAGCTGCGCTCCGCGCTCACCGTGCTGTCGCTCTGTTTCTGCCTGGCCCTGATGACAATCCTCTACGGTTTCGTCACCATGCAGGACGAGTTCATGCCGCAGCTGGCGCGCGGCCACCGCGTGATCGTCATGAACAAGCAGGGGTTCGCCGGGCAGATCCCCATCGCGTACCTCGACCGTGTGCGGGCGTTGCCGGGGACGAAGGCCGCGGTGCCGATGGCGTGGTACATGGGCGTGTACAAGGACGAGAAGATGCCGTTCTCCCAGATGGCCACCGACGCCGATCAGCTCTTCCGGGTCTGGGACGAGTTTCGCATCGATCCGGCCCAGCTCCGCGCCTGGCAGATCGACCGCCAGGGCTGCGTGGTCGACCGGCGGACGGCGGAGCACCGCGGCTGGAAGATCGGCGAGCACATTCCGCTCAAGGGGGCCCTCTACGACTTCGATCTTGACCTGGTGCTCTGCGGAGTCTACGACGCGCCCGAGATCTTCCAGGATCTGTACTTCCACCGCGCGTACCTCGACGAGGGGTTGCGCCAGAAGGGGAGCCCGCGCGCGGGCACCACGGGCATCCTGTTCGTCAAGGCGGAGTCGGCCGACGTCATTCCCGAACTCTGCCGCACGATCGACACCATGTTCGCCAACTCGGACTACCAGACGTGGTCCCAGAGCCACGAGGCGTTCGCCCAGATGTTCAGCAAGTTTGTTGGGAACCTCGAGGCGTACATCCGGAACATCGGCTTCGCGGTGCTGTTCGCCCTGACCCTGGTCGCCGGGAACACCATGGCGATGTCGATGCGCGAGCGCACGACCGAGATCGCCGTGCTCAAGGCGATCGGCTTTGGCCGGGCGCTGGTGCTGGGGCTGCTGCTGGGCGAATCGGTGCTGATCGCGCTCATCGGTGGCCTGTTCGGCGTGACCGCTGGGCGCGCGGTGTGGGGGGTGGGCCATTACTTCTGGCCGCAGTTCCTGCCGCTCGGGTACATCGCCTGGGCGGTGCTGGCTTACGGCGTGGCGGTCGCCGGCGGCATCGGGCTCGTGAGCGGCATCGTGCCGGCCTATCGCGCTGCGCGGCTCTCGGTCATTGACGGCCTGCGCCGGGTCGTATGAGGGAGACGGAATGGTTCCCGTGAAATACAACATCCGGAGCCTCCGGGTGCGCTGGGTCACCACGGCGATGACCGCGGCGGCCATCGCGCTGGTGGTGTGCGTTTCGGTGCTCACGTTCGGCCTCGCCGCCGGGCTGAAGCAGGCGCTCACCATCGCCGGCAGCGAGCTCGATCTGATCGTGCTGCGCAAAGGCTCGCAGAACGAGACGTCGAGCGGCATCGAGCAGCAGGTGGCGCACGAGGTGAGCACGCTCGACGGCATAGCGCTTGACGACCAGGGCCGGCCGCTCGCGTCGGTCGAGTTCGTCACGATCCTGACCCGGCCGCGCCGCGGCGACAACGGCACCACGAACGTGGTCGTGCGCGGGCTCACCGACGTGGGCCGCGGCCTGCGGCCCGGATTCCGCATCGTGCAGGGACGCGATCTCCGGCCGGGCCAGCACGAGGCGATCACCAGCCGGGCCATGGCCGAGCGATTCGAGGACATGGGGCGGGGAGAGAGCCTGCCGATCAACAACGTGCCGTTCGAGATCGTGGGGTACTTCGAGGCGGGCGGAGCAGCCTCCGAGAGTGAGGTGTGGACCGACCTGCGCGACCTGACCACGGTGCGGAAAACCCCCGGCGCCGTCTCGTCGGTCAACCTGCGCGCCCGCGACGCGGCCGCGCGGGAATCGATCGTGCACCGCATTCAGGAGGACCCGCAGTTCAACCTCAGGGTCGTGGATACCAAGCAGTACTACGAGGACCAGCTCCAGTCCGCCTCGGCGATACGGTGGATTGGCTACTTCATCGCCGGCTGCCTCACCGTCGGCGCCATGTTCGCCGCCGCCAACACGATGTACGGCGCCGTGGCCAGCCGCGCCCGCGAGATCGGCACGCTGCGGGCGCTCGGTTACACGCGGACCAGCGTGCTGCTGTCCTTCCTGCTCGAGTCGGTCATCCTCTGTCTGCTGGGCGGAGTGCTCGGCTGCCTGGCCATCCTGCCGTTCAACGGTTACTCGACCGGCACCGCCAACTTCTCGACCTTCAGCGAGATCGTCTTCGCTTTCCGCTTCGGGCCGACCGTGCTGCTGCAGGGCGTGCTCATGGCCCTGACCATGGGCCTGCTCGGCGGCCTCTTCCCCGCCGTCCGCGCCGTGCGGCTCAACATCGTCCGGGCGCTGCGCGAGCGCTGAGCATTCTCCCTAAAGTCATTGCCACGGAAAGTTCGAATATGAGGCTAAGACGGCTTAGACCGCCGTCCCAAGCCAATAGCGCCCACCGCCGCCCGTTCGTCGCCGTTCCGTTGGACGCTGCGCGCCCACGCAGCCCCAGCGGTCGAACGGGGTGTCGAGGAGCTGACGGCAACCCGCCGGATGCTCCCCATCTTGCCGGTTTTCTCTAATCGCCGGAGCCGGGAATTACCGATTGTGTAATGCGTGAGGAAGACGACGGGGTCTGAACCAAGCGAACGGAGTCGAGCCGGAGCCGAG
>JBGPMX010000418.1:0-5076 GCA_041487215.1 Planctomycetia bacterium
GAGATCCCAGTTCCCGTCTACCTGAGCGGACCAGACGAACCAGGCGCGCCCGCGGCGATCCACGGCCAGTTGCACCCCGAAAAGGTCACCCGGCTGCGGCGTGATCGCGCGCGGCGGGGATGCGTGGCCCGCGAGGCGGCGTGCCATGATGCTGTCGCTGCGGGCCTCCGGATCGAACGCGATCCAAGCGGCCTCGACGCCGCCATCGGGGAACGCGGCGAGCTGCGGGTAGTCGTCGTACCCGTTCGGTCCGCCGAGTTGCTCGCTGAGCGGCACGCGCTCCACAACGACCGCACCGTCGAGAAACGTTTCGCGTGCGCCGAGCGCGAGCCGGCCGGGCGAGCATCGCAGAACCCCGCGCGGGGTCGTCAGCTCGGCCCGCGTCGCCGGGCCGGCGCGAAGCCGCACGATCAGTCCCGGCCGGAGCAGTCGCGCGCGAATACCCAGTTCCACACTTTCCTGCGGGATCCGGTCGGCCCGAGTCGCTGCTTGCCAGGAGTGCCCCTCGATCGCATCGCTCGCCAGGAAATGCCAGCCGGTCAGTCCGATAAGTTCGCCGTGGTCCAGCGCGATGCTGCCGTCCCATGCCTGGGGCGTTCGATCGGTCACGCCGAAAAGAACGCGCATCGCCAGCGGTTCCTCATCGGCACACCACCCGTGCGCGGTGAATACGAGCACGCAAGCCAGTGAGGCGAAGGCGCATCGGCACATGGCCGGTTTCCCCTGTTGTTGTCGGCTTGAGCCCGCGGCCCGGATGGTTCCGGATCGAGCGGCAGCGATGATAGAGCGCACGCGGGCGCGGATCGAGCGGAAAAGAGCGAGGGCAGCCGGCGAGCGGTCACTCTTCGAACGACAGGGAGAAAATGTTGTCCGGAGCATAGAGAAGCACGAGCGCAATTCTGTCATCCTGAGCGCAGCGAGGAACGAGCGAAGCGAAGGATCTGGGTGGCGCGTCGGCAGTAGGATGGCCTTTCCCGGCCGTCGTTGGTCGGCCCGGCAGGGTCAACTACGGCGATCCACTACCGCACTCGCCACCGCGGCCACCGGGGCACGAGGTGCGCGAGGGACTGGCGGCGTACGGCTTCGGGGCCGCACCTGCCTGCCCAGTTGGCGTTCTCGTGCCACGCGATTCCTTCCGCACATTCGTGTCTATCGTCGTCGAGCATCCGGGCGGATGCCGCGGCGGGCACGTGGCAAAAGTTCAACTCGATCGGTTCCGATACAACGTCCGAGGGGGCCGACGCGAGGCTCCGCAAGCGGCTGCCGACCCGGCACTTACGACACCGTCCGTCACTTTGCCACCGCTCGTCCTAGAATTGCTTGGCCTTTCACCCAAGCACCTTTCTGACGAATCGCACGCAATGAAACCACTGCGACCACGCAATCCTACGCGTCGTCTCGTCCTCGAGCCGCTCGAAGACCGCCGGCTCCTTTCGAACTACCTGATCCTCGATTTGACCCCGGATCGGGTTGCCAGGGAGGGAGCGAAGCCTTCCTCGTTTGCCAGTGCCTTCTCGCTCACCGACGGCAACGGCTACGCGCCGCGATTTCTGGACATGAACGGCGACGGCTACGTGGACAGCACGGACGTGTCCCAGGCGGCCAAACAGATCACGAACCGCACGCGTCAGCTCTTCACCGGGCAGAACATCACTGTGGCTCGCACGGATCTCTGGGCCGACTCGGACCAGGGAACGCAGTGGCTGAGCTACGGCCAGCGGAGCCGGGCCGACCACGTCGATGTCCTCTATGTCGGCGGCTACGATTCGGAAGTCGAGAACGGGGCGACGGGCGCCTGGGGCATCGCCTTCCAGGCGCCGGTGGGCTACAACAACGAGTACTATGCGTACGCGTTCACGTCGGAGATCGTCAGCTGGATGATCCAGTACGAACCGGACGCTCGGCCGCGCGACTTCGTGAACGAGGTGGCGAAGACGGTGGCTCACGAAGCGGGCCACCTGTTGGGGCTGGGCCACGTGCGCCGCAACCCCGCCGGCGACACGAACATCATGAATTACAACTCGGACGCCGCCACCGCGAACTTTCCGGACAAGTGGTATTCGGCCATCGATCTGCTGGACCGCAACTACAATTCCTACTGGGGGACGCAGAATCCGGCCAAGGAGCTGCGTGACTCGCTGGGCGGCCAGCCCGAGGACTCGATGGACAACGCGGTCTATTCGGCTTATCACGGCACGGTGCACTTCCGGGTCACGCCCGAGGAGCTGCACGGCGACCACGATCACGGCGGCGGAGCCGTCTCGGAGCTGACCTCGGTCCACGTCGCGCGAGCGCAGGGGTCCGGTCCGTTCGCTTTCGTTCCGGCCGCGCCCAGGAGTGAGGGCGTGCGATCGATGGTCGACGCGATCCACGACGCGGCGATTGCCCGGCACCTGCAGCAGGATTCGCGTCTGCCCAAACCGAGCAACGGCCACCGCGTGCCGGATCCCACGCCTCATGCCGTGCGTGCCAGCGAAGCCGGCCCCGCCGGTACCGCGGCCGAGTTGGAATCGCTGGTGGGCGTGCTGGTCTAGTGCCCTTTCCCGTTCAATGCTGCCGTTTTTGAATCCTGCCCCCTCACGCGGTGAAGCGCCCCCTCACCCTGCCCTCTCCCCCGCATGGTCCATGAGCGTGGGGGCGAGGGGACCGCGCCATAAGAAAGCAGCGAGATCCTTCGCTTGGCTCGTTCCTCGCTTGGCTCAGGATGACAACCTGGCACCCGCTGTGCCCTCTCCCCCGCATGATCCGTGCGCGCGGGGGCGAGGGGACCGCAATCCGGGGACGTCAGGAACGGGTAAGAGGTTCACCCGACCCCGCTCGGGCTCGGATTAAACAATCCGCGACGATGCCGCCGCATCATGTTTTACCGCGTGCTGAAGTCGTCCGCGAACGACTTCGGATTCAGCTCTTCCCCCGTCGCCAATCGCGTCAGCTCGTTCCAGCTTACCGTCCGGCCCGGCTGGAACACGCGTTTCTTCAGGAACTCGCCGACGCCGCGGTCGCCGACGTAGACGACCGTGCGCGGATCCGCCGCCCCGGCCACCTCGCGCGCGATCGTGTGGTGCACCTGCGACGCGAACATCTCACCCATCATGTAGTTGTGATAATAGACCGGCGCGCTGACGATGTGAATTTTGCTGGCGTAGTCCGGTTCGTTCCGCTCCTCGGGACGGTGCACCATCTGGTACTTTTCAACCAGATCCCACCAGAGCTTGTTGAGGTCCTGCTCGGGATTCTCGTACAACCCTTTCTCAAACCGCAGCATCACCTGGCACCAGCGTGAGAAGATGAGCAGCTGGTTGCGCAAAATCTTGGCACCCGCTTCGGAGAGGAGCCGCCGCGTGTCCGCGTCCGGCGTCGCGACCTGCATCTTCTGCTGCCAGATGCCGTTCTTCGAGAGCCGGCCGAACATCATGGCAATGCCCTCGGTCGTCAGAATGTGCGCCTCGGAGCGCAACACGTAGGGGACGCTGCGCGGGATGTTCTTGCTGGAATAGACCGAGTGTCCCAGCTCATGGAGCATGGTATCCATCCAACGCTCGGTGGGGACGATGTTTGCCAGCACGCGGACGTCCCCCGCGCGGTCGATGTCTGTGCAGAACGCGTGCGGGCTCTTGCCCGGTTTTTCGTAGAGATCGCTGCGCTCGAGCACGTCGTCGATCGGCAGGCCGATGCCCGCGTAGAACTGCCGGCAGAGCTGGACGATGTCCGCGTGCGCGTAGATCGCGTCCAGGTTGCCGCCGAACACGGCGGGTGATTCCTGGAAGAACGGGTCGTGGTAGTGCCACGGCCGCAGCTCGTTCATCGCCACGCTCGAGTTGGCGGCGAGCCGTTCGTCAATCTCGGCCTTGGCGGTCTGGAACGGCTGCCGGGTCAGCTCATCCAGCCGGTCGAAGAGCTGCATGACCTGCTCGGTGCTCTGCTCGTTCAGGAAGAGTTGCATGGCGTGGTAGTTGGCGAAGCCGAGCTGCTGGGCGGCCTGGTTGCGCAGCCGGACCAGCTCCCTGAGGTCCGGTTCGATGATGCGTCCCACGCGTTTGCTCGCCTCCCAGACACGGCGGCGTTCTTCCGATTCCTTGGACTCCTTGAGCACCCGGCGCACGTCGTTTTCGGTCAGCTCGCGGTCGCCGACCTTGGCCCGGAAGACGTTGAACGCCTTCTCAACGGCGTTCGACTTCTCGGTCATCTTCTTGAGCAGCTCGGCGTCCACTTGCTTTTCGAGGTAGAGCAGGTAAAGCACGCGGACCTCGCGCGCGAGCACGCGGTCGCTGATCTCCTTGACGTGCTCGTGGATGTCCTTGAGTTCACGGAACCGCTCGGAATCGGACAGGGCCTCGTCGATCCGGTTCTGCGCTTCCTCCTTGCGCCGGAACGCCTCGTCCTTGCCGGTGGTGTTGGCCTCCCACCAGGCCACGCTGGCGGCGATTTCGAGCGGCCGCAGCTTTTGCTCGTGCCCGGCAACGAACTCCTGAGCTCGCTTGGTCATCGCACGATCCTCGGCGTGACAGAGGGTGAACCCCCACGTTCCGTATGCAACAAGAGCGCCGCAGAGGGCGAGCGCCGTGCCGGGACGCGCGGCGGACGCGGTTGCACTCGCCCTGGTTCGTCGTTCGGTCATGCTGCCTCCCGTCTCTTGTTGGTTGGTGGACAGAGTGGGCGCGAGCGATGGTTGCGCCCAGCTGCTACACTGACCCGCGGGGGACGCTCTGCGCGCCCTCCGCCAAACCTACGCCGAGTTGTAATCTAAGGAGTGGTCCGGTGATCAGACAAGCCACGCGTCGGGAATTCCTCGGGAGCGTTGCGGCGGGCAGTGCCGGAGTCTGGCTGGGCACCGCGTGCCGGGCCGCGGAGAGTCGGTCGCCGCACGAGAAGCTGAACATCGGCATCATCGGCGTTGCCAACCAGGGCAATTACGACATGACCAGCGTCGCCAGCGAGAACATTGTCGCGCTGTGTGACGTGGACGACAACTTCCTCGCCGCGGCGAAGCAGAAACATCCTGCGGCCAAAACCTACAACGATTTTCGCTTCCTGCTCGATCAGCAGGGCATTGACGCTGTCGTCGTCGCGACTCCC
>JBGPMX010000419.1:0-5073 GCA_041487215.1 Planctomycetia bacterium
AGCTGGATTCGCCCTGCATGATCAGCGACGCCTTGAGCCCCGCCCGGGCACGTGCCACCTCATCCTCGCCGATTCCCTCGCGCAGCCGCGCGATTTCGCCCAGTGTGATATCGAGTGTCTCCTGGGCGCGCTCGGTCGTGGTGCCCGCGTAGCCGATCACCGATCCCGAATCCCTGAAGCTGTGATAACTGGCATAAACCGCATAGCACAGGCCGCGCTTCTCCCGCACCTCGGTAAATAGCCGCGAACTAGATCCGCCGCTCAGCACCGTCACCGCCCCCTGCGCATTGAAGTACGCGGGGTCGCGGTACGGCACCGTGTCGTACGCGATGCCGATCTGCGTCTGGGCGGTATCTTGAGGGATGTGATCGCGCTGGGGACCGCGGCGTCCCGTCTCGAGCGGTCGTGCCGCGCACGCCGGCCAGTCGCCAAACAACCTTTCCACGGTGTCAAGAAGCTGCGGCCAGTCGATGTTGCCGGCAACGCCCAGGATCGCGCCGTTGGGCCGATAGACCCGCGCGTGATGGGCGATCAGATCGCGGTGCGTGGTGGCCTCGATGCCCGAGCGTGTTCCCACGCTCGGCCGGCCCAGCGGGTAGGGATAATGCCGGCTGCGCAGCTCAAAAAAGACCTTCTGACGCGGTTCATCCTCCAGCGCCTCGAGCTCCTGGAGTGCTAGCGAGCGGACCGCTTCCACGTCGTCGGCCGGCAGGTGCGGCCGCCGGATCACATCGCCATAGATCTCGAGCGCCGGGATAAGGCTGGTGGCCAGCGTGGCGGCCACGAAACTCGTGTGCAGGGTTTCGACCGACTCGCCCCGTTGCAGCCCCAGGTTATCCAGGTCCGTGGTGATCTGCCGGTTGTTGCGCGTGCCCGCCCCGCGGAACACAAGATCCACGAGCAGCGCGGACAACCCGCCCCGGTCCGCCGGGTCCCACGCGGCGCCCGCCGGCAACAGAAACGTGAACGCCGCCGAGTGGACCGCCGGCATTCGCTCGGCAACAAGCACGAGCCCGTTGGCAAACCTGTGCTGGTAGAGCTCCTCGCTCACAGATGCCTTTCTTATTTGCTCTGTTTCGAGCGTGTTCGCGGCGGAAATGGCTACAACTGAGCATATCAGGAATAGCGCGGCCCGAGGAGTGGTTTTCCGGGCTGAAAGACGGTGCCGCTCAGCTCAAGCGTACGGCCCGTTCGGGACCGGAGGCGGCAGGGGCCCAGGCAGAAATCGCTTGTCGTCGGAATCCATTATTTCACATAGTGTTACGTTGTTTCGTTCCGTTCAGACACCAGTCGGCGGGCCCCCTCCTTTGCATAGAAACTCTAGCCTTCCTGTGGTTGCAGGAGTGTGCTAGCATCCCTGCCCGTTCGCCGGCCCGTCGCTGGGTCATGCTCGCTCTAGGGCGCCGTAGCCGGCCGCTTTCCGGCACGCCGGACGAAGCCGTTTCGGCTCCGTCGCCCGGCGGATCTCGTCTAGTCTACTGGTCAGCATGCAAAGGAGCCGCGTCATGCGTCGTAAGACAGGGGCCAGTCTACTTTTGGCGTGGCTGATCATCGGGGCGGGGCAGCGCGCGAGCTGGGCGGACGATGCGGTGACGCTCCGGCTGCGGCTCACGGCCGGGCAGGTCCTCCGCTACGAAGCGAAGCATGTCATTGATATGGAGAGCACCGTGTCGGGGTCGACGCAGACGTTCAAGTCCGAGACCAGTTCCATCCGCGAGTGGAAGGTGCTGGAAGTCGAGCCGAGCGGCGCGGCACGTTTGGAGCTGACGATCCTGGAAGTGCGCGTGGACGCGAAGACGCCGGACGGCAAGAAGTTCGCTTTCGACACCAAGAAGGAACCGAACCACCCGCTGGCGGGCATGGTGGGCAAGCCGATGGTCGAGCTGAAGCTGTCGCCGTCGGCCCAGATCCTCGATCTGCGCGATAAGGGCGGGCCCGCGGCCAGCCAGTTCGCCGGCCACGTGCGCGCCCTGGTCTATGGCTTTCCCACCACGCCCATTCGCCCCGGCGCGACCTGGCAGCAGGATATCGACCTGCCGCTGCCGCAGCCGAGCGGCGAGGCCGACGAGGTGCGTGTGCGACAGACACTGCGGCTGGAAAAAGTTGGCGACGCGACGGCAACCATAAACTTGCGGACCGCTCCAGCCGAAGAGATTAAAGACAAGACCATCCTCGAGCGGCTCGCTCAGTTTCTGCCCAGCGGCTGGATCGAAGTGGACCTCTCGAGCGGGATCGTGCGAAGCCAGGAGCTCGCCCTGGACCAGACCGTGACCGACTTTGCCGGGCCGGACAGCACAATGCACGTCACGGGAAGCTATCACGAACGATTGATCAACGAGGTGGCTCGGAACGAGAGCCGCTAGCCGGCTCGGGAAGTTCGAGGGCCGAAAGGGGACACGTCGCGGAGCGAACCCCAAGGGGATCGAGCCGCGGGCGGTCTGCTGTGGTGCCGGTCCGGATTTTCTCTGCGTGGGGGAGGAACGGGGAGTGACGGCAAGCGGGATCCAGAATGCGCAGCAGGGCCTCGGCTCGGATCGTGCCGCGCCCGGCGGCAGCGGCGGTCCACACTTCTCGACCGGCGGCGAGCGTCCGGCCTCGGCCCTGCCCGCCGTCTCCCGGCTGCTCGTTCAGGCCACGGGTGCCAGCGCGTCCGTCACCGACCCGCTAGGGTCCGCACCGGCGTTCTCCGCGGCCTCGTCGGAAGCGGAAGCGACCGACGTTTTCCGGAATTGCCCGCCCCGGCTTCGACGGCTACGATTGGACAGCCCGCCGTGCGCCGAAGCCCCTGCGGCGCCCGAGCGGCCTCAGGAGCTACGGCAGCCCATGCCCCTTTCGAAACGACTGACCGCGATGCTGGCCATGGCACGCGGGGCCGTGCGCGAGACGGAGGCGGACGCCGTGCTGCTGCTGGCCGAATGGCCGCTGGATTGGCAGGCCGTCCGAAAAGAGCTCGACCCGTCGCCTCTCATCGTCGCCGCGACGTCCGCCGTGCGAGGTTCCGAGGTGGAAACGGGCAAGGGAGAGCCGGGCAGTGGATCGCTCGAGCGGGACAGTATCCAGTGGATACGGCTCGAGGATTCGAACAGCCCCACGGCGGAGCGGCTCACCATGGCGCTGCTGGACGCCGTCGCCGACGAGCGGTTGCGGCCCGGCGCGAGCGTGGTCGCGCTTTACAGTGGCTTTGACGCCGACGAGATCGACAGCCTGAGCATCGTGCGGCTCGGCGAGCACCTGGAACGCCTGACCGCCGCCGATCTGCGCAAGCTCGAGACCCAGGTCCCGCTCGAAACACTCAAGGCGGTCGTGGACCTGGCCGTCGAGATCGGTCGCGAGGGGCGTGAGGGGCACCCCGTCGGCACCATGTTTATCGTCGGCGACACCCGCAAGGTGCTCAAGCTGTCCTGGCCGATGGGTTACGACCCGGTGCGCGGATACAGCAAGAAAGAGCGCAGCGTGCGCGAGCGGCGTAACCGAGAGAGCATCAAGGAGATCAGCAAGCTCGACGGCGCCATGATCATCGATCGCCTTGGCGAGGTGGTGTCGGCCGCGCGATACGTCGACGCCCCCGCTGCGGGCATCACCATGTCCAAGGGGCTGGGCAGCCGGCACTGGGCCGCCGCGGCGATCACCAAGGCGACGAAGGCCATCGCCATTGTCGTCAGCCAGTCCAGCGGCACCCTGCGCATCTTCCAGAACGGACAGGTTGTCCTGCGCATCGAACCGCTCCGCCGCGCCATGAAGTGGCAGGAGTTCGAATCCGAGCCCCCGCCGCCCCCCGAGTGGCTCGCGTGACGCTGCGTGTCCCACCACCTTCCACTGCTATTCCACTTCCGTGCCGGTTTCTTCAAACGCAGCTCCCCTCTCGCGCTGATGGATCCGTGGGAGAGGGCAGGGTGAGGGCCGCACCGATTGACGCCCGGCGCGCCGCGCACCACGATGGATAGCCGCGTCTTCATCGCGGGAAGCTGATCCTGTCGCAGGCACGATGATGCAGGAGCAACAAGCGCTAGACACCCAACGGCCGCGGTGGATGCCGTGGGCCGGGCTCGCGCTCGTCGCGTTGGCGACAACCCTCCCCTTTCTCGCCAAGGCGTTTCACACCGACGACGCGCTCTACCTCGCGGTCGCGCGGCAGATCCTCGTGCGGCCGTGGGATCCCTACGGCGCCCAGGTTCTTTGGGAAAAGGTGCCGGAGCCGCTGTTCGACGCGGACTTCAACCCGCCGCTCTGGAGCTACCTGATGGCCGGCGTGCTGGCGATCACCGGGGAACCGGCGCCGCGAGTCGTCCGGCTGGCCACCGATGGGCAGGCCGTCGCTCAGTTCGCTGCCACTGCGTCGCGGGCGCCGGAGATCGGCATGCATCTGCTCGAGAGCTTGTTCGTCGTCGCCGCGCTTGTCGCCCTGTACCGGCTCGGTACGCGGTTCGTCCGCTGGCCCCTCACGGCGGCGGCCATGGTCGCGCTCAGCCCCGCCCTGCTGCCGGGCCAGAACGTGATGCTCGAGGGTCCAGTGCTGGCGTTCTGGCTCGGGGCAACGTGGTGCCACCTGCGTGCGATCGAGACGCGGCGCTGGCGCTGGATCATCGCCACCGGCGTGCTCGCCGCATTGGCCGTGTTGACCAAGTACACCAGCGCGGTCCTCTTGGTGGTTCTCGGCGCCTACGCGCTGCGTTGCCGGAGCGGCCGGAGCCTCTGGTTCCTCGTGTTGCCGGCCGGCGCGCTCGGGCTCTGGTCGCTGCACAATCTGCTCGTGTACGAGCGGGTGCACTGGCTGGTGATTTTCGGCCGCTGGCAGACCGGCGAGCGTACGCCGCAGGGAGTCGATCTGGCAGAGACCTGGGGGCGGTTGTTCGCGCTGTTGCGGGCGCTGGGCGCGGTCACGGCGCTGGCGATCCCGGTGGCCTGGTGTATCGCGCGGCGCTACGGCGGGCGGGGGCTGCTCGCGGTGCTCGCCCTGTGCCTGGGGATCGGCTGGTGGGGCGAGCACGATATGGAGGCACGGCTGGCGCGGCGGCACGAACAGCTCGAGGAGGCGGTAGTGGCGCGGACGATCGGCGAGCTGGCGGCCAAGTA
>JBGPMX010000420.1:0-5072 GCA_041487215.1 Planctomycetia bacterium
CGCGCCGTGCGCACGAACTCCGCGAAATTGCTGACCGGCGTGCGGCGGTCCACCCCGTGGTTCAGGTTCAGCACGTGCCGCCGCCCGCCCCCCTCGCGCCGGCATCGCTCGGTTGCCTCGCGCACGTCGCCGACGCTTCCCGACACCAGAAGATCGTGGTCCACGTTGCCCTGGAAGGCGAGCGTGGGGTAGTCGGCCAGGGCGCGGACCAGGTCGTGGCGCGTCCCCAGGCTGATCACCTGGGCGCCGGATTCGGCCATGAGGTCCAGGTGCGGGCACTCGCGTACGAACAGAAGCGACGGACGCGTGCGGCAGCCGGCGAAGATTTGCCTGTGGTAGCGTTGCGCGAGCGCCGCGTAGTCGGCTTGCCCGAGCTCGCCGGCCCAGGAATCGAAAAGCTGGTACGCGTCAGCCCCCTGGCCGCAAAGCGTCTCAAGAAAGACGATGGTCGCCTCGGTGATCCTGTCGCAGAGCAGCTCCCAGGCGCGCGGCTGCGCGCGGATGAACCCGCGCGTCCGCTCCACGTCCTTGCCTGTGCCAATGCAGTACGAGCCGAGCGTGAAGGGGGCGGAGGCGAAGACCAGGACCGGTAGCGCGCCGGCGAGCTCGCGGCGGACGATGCCCAGCATGTCCAGCACCGTGCGGAACCGGTCGGGCGCCGGGCGGCCCTCGAGAGCGCGCGCGTCCGATTCCGTAGCGATCGGCCGGGCCGGTACGGGACCGCGGTTCGGCTCGAGCGAGAACCTCATGCCCATTGCCGCGGCCAGCGTCGTGATGTCGTAGAACAGGATGATTGCGTCCACGCCGAAGCGCCGCGGCAAGAGCGACGCCTGCGCCGCCAGTTCCGGCGCTTCGGCGAACGCGTAGAAGTCCATCCCGCCGCGCAGCTTCATGAACTCGGGGTCCCAGCGGCCGGCCTGGCGCATGGCCCAGACCGGTGCCCGCTCCACCGGCTCGCCCCGGCAGGCGCGCACCAGCAGGTGCTCGCGGTTCGAATCAGTGGGTTGCTTCGGCATGGGCGCGGTACCACCCCTGGGCTTCGGACAGCACGAGCACGCGGAGGGCCTGGATCCAGGCCGGATGCGCGTTCAGGCACGGGCAGCGCTCGAGCCGCTCCCCGCCCGCTCGCAGGAACGCCTCGTTCACCTCACGGCCGATCTCATCGATCGTCTCGAGGCAATCGGTCGTGAAGCCGGGCGTGGCCACGAAGACGCGCCGCACCCCCTGCCGCGCCAGCTCGCACAGCGTCTCTTCGGTGAACGGCTCGAGCCAGACCTGCCGGCCGAAACGCGACTGGTAGGTCCGCAGCCAGTCCGCCTCCTTCCAACCGAGCTCGGCGGCCAGCAGCCGGCAGGTCGCCTCCACGTGCGCGCGGTACGGGTCGCCGTTCTCCACGAACGAGACCGGGTAACCGTGAAACGAGAGCAGGAACTTCTGGGGCGGCTCCGTCCGTTTCGCGAGCTCGGAGCGGATGAGCTCCGCCTGCGCGTGGATGTACGCCGCTGCCGCGTAAAATGGCGGAACGATGCGCAGCGCCGGCACGACGCGGCGGCGCTCGAGCACCTGGAACAGGCGGTCGCACGCGCTTGCGGTCGAAGCGGCCGAGTACTGCGGGTAGAGCGGCAGCACGATCATCCGCTCGGCGCCCGCCTGCATCAACTCCTCGACCGCTCGATCGATGGTCGGATTGCCGTAGCGCATGCCGAATCGCACGGCGAAGCCGTCGGGCAGCGCGCGCTCGAGCGCCTCGGCCTGGGCGCGCGTGTGGTAAAGCAGCGGCGAACCGGTCTGCGCATCCCAGATGCGCGCGTACTTGGCTGCGGAATCCGGCGCACGAGTCGGCAGCACGCGCAGGTTGAGGATCGGCCACCAGAGCCAGCGCGGCGTCTCGATCACCCGCGGGTCGCTGAGGAACTCGCGCAGGTAGCGCCGCACCGCGTCGGGCGTCGGCGCGTCGGGCGTGCCGAGCTGGATGAGCAGGACGCCGATCCTCATGGAACTGTCTAGCATAGCAGAAGAGAGGGTTCAGGGATCAGGGTTCAGGGGTCAGGGATCAGGGGTCAGGGATCAGAGATCGCCAGGACGACGGGCTGTCATCCTGAGCCGGCGAGGAACGAGCGCAGCGAAGGATCTCGGTGGCGCGCTCCTAGAAGCCTCCCGAAGTCTTTCCCGGGGACAGCGCCCTACCCGGAAAGACTTCGGAAGTTGACTCCTGCTCCCTACTCCCTGCCTCCTGACCCCTGACCCCTGACTCCTGAACCTGGTACCATCCGCAGCATGGTGAAGAAATGGGACGTGGTGATTCTGGGCGGCGGTTTCGCGGGGCTCTCTTGTGCGCGGCGGCTCGACACCGTGTGGAAGCACGCGGCGGCCGAGCGCGTGCTTCTGGTCAGCGCCGAGAACTACTTCGTGTTCCAGCCGCTCCTGCCCGAGGTAGTTGGGGCGAGCTTGGAGCCGCACCACGTGATCGCGCCGATCCGCCTCATGCTGCGGCGGGCGGCCGTCGAGCGGGCGCAGGTGGTGGCGATCGATCTCGAGCGGCGGCGGGTGGAGTTCGATTGCACGGGCGGGGCCTGCGTCGAGCCGGTGGAGGCGGAGCACCTGGTGCTGGCGCTGGGGAGCGGCATCGACATGCACGCGGTGCCCGGCATGATGGAGCACGCCCTGTTCATGAAGAACCTGGCGGACGCCATCGCGCTGCGCGGGCACATCATCCGACGTCTCGAGGAGGCGATCCTGGACGGCGACGAGGCACGCCGCCGTGCGCTCCTGCACTTCGTCGTGGTCGGCGGCGGCTACAGCGGGGTCGAGACGGCGGCGGAGGTGCTGGACCTATTGCACGCGGCACGCAAGTTCTACCCGACGCTGCGCCCCGAGGAGACGCGCGTGACCCTGGTGCACGCCCAGAATCGCCTGCTCCCCGAGCTGGACGAGCGTCTCGGTCAGTTCGCGCACGAATCGCTGGCGCGGCGCGGCATGGGGATCGTGGTCGGGCACCGCGCGGTGGCGGCGAGCAGCGACGCGCTGCGGCTCGATGACGGCAGCCGCCTGGCCACGCGCAACATCATCTGCACGATTGGCAACGCCCCGCACCCGGTGCTGCGCACGCTCGCGGTGCCCCAGGAGCGCGGCCGGGTAAAGTGCGACGAATACCTGCGCGTCCCCGGCCACGACGGCGTCTGGGCGATCGGCGATGGCGCGTCGGCGCCGGATGGGCACGGCGGTGTCTGCCCCCCCACGGCGCAGTTCGCCAGCCGGCTCGGTCCGCACGTCGCCCACAACATCATCGCGTCGCTGCAGGGGCGGCCGTTGCGCCGCTTCGAATACCAGACGTCCGGCCAGGTCGCCACGCTCGGCCACCGCAACGGAGTCGCCTACATCGGCGGCGTACGCCTGAGCGGCTTCCCGGCCTGGTGGCTCGCGCGCACCATCCATTGGGCGCGCCTGCCCGGCATCGAGCGGAAGATCCGCGTGGTCATCGAGTGGACCCTGGACCTCTTCTTCCCGCGCGATCTCAACTACATCGATCTCGAAAAGACGCAGGCGATCGGCCGAATCCACATCGAGGCGGGGGACGTGCTGTTCCACCAGGGGGACCGCAGCGACACCTTTTACGTGATCGTGGACGGCGTGGTCGAGCTGAGCCGGCGTGACGCCCTCGGCAAGCCGCTCTTCTGCGAGCAGCTCGGGCCCGGCATGCACTTCGGCGAAGGATCGCTCATTCGCGACCGCGTGCGCACGACGACCGCCGTGGCGAAGAGTTCGGCCACGCTGCTGGTCGTCGGCCCCAAGGATTTCGGCTCGCTCTTGGCCAGCTGCGCGCTACTCAAACAGGCGCTGCACCAGACGTCGTTTCGTTTTCGGCCCGACGAGGAACTGGCGCGGGCCGCCTGGCCTGGCGAGGTGCTGGACGTGCCGATCGATCGCGTGATGACCGCGCCGGTGGAAACGCTGTCCGAGTCGGCGGCGATCGCCGACGCCTTTGAGCAGATGGCCGAGCACCACCGCTCGAATTTTCCGCTCACCGACGCCGCCGGCAGGCTGGTGGGCATGGTGACCCGCACCGACCTGTACCGGGCCGTCGCCGATGGGCAAGACCTGGCCGGCCCGATCCGCGCAATCGCGACGACCCAGGTGACCACGCTGGCGCCGAACCAGACGGTGCGCGACGCGCTGGCCACGCTGCGCCGCAAGGGGTTGAAGCACGCGCCGGTGGTGGACGCCGAGAACCGCCCGGTCGGCATGCTGAGCTACCTGGACCTGGTGCGCGCCAGCGTGCGGCTGCGCCAGCAGAGCGCCATCACCGCCCCCGCCCCCGCCGCCGCCGGCACGCCCTAGCCGGCGCGTGCAACGGACCCAAACACGGGAAGGCGCGAACGGGACAAACGACCAACTTGGTCCGGAGTTTCGCTACCGCGCAGCGATGGTACTCCACAGCCCAGGGTAAGCGGAGCGGCTCTCAGCCGCTCCATCGCCATTCTGGGGAGCGCTCAAAGCGCACGCCTTCGGCTTGCGGTTAAACGAAGAGAACGGACTGCTCACCCAGGATGGCGCGGCTCAAGCCGCTGACCCTGGGCTGTGCAGTCCAACGCCTGCGGCGTAGAAGAGCGCCTCCTCACTCGAGCCGAGCGCCCGCCCTCACACTCGAGACAGCGCCGCATAATCTATGGGCGCGGGGGCGCGGGGACCGCGCTATCGGGAAGTACCGAGATCCTTCACTGCGCTCGTGCCTCGCTCCGCTCAGGATGACAGCCCTTCATCCGTCCGTCGAAGAGTGACGGAGTTAACGCGGTGCACCCGTGGGATCAGCCGCTGCGCGGCGGCGTCAGCGGCGTTCGCCAGTGGCCATGCCTTGCCTGACGCGCGCGCCGCTACTTCTTGGGCACGCCCAGGTCGGCCAGCTTCTTCGCGACGTCCTTCCCTGCATCGGCCGGTTTGACGCTCTTGTCGATCTCCCGGATCGTTCCGTCCTTGTCGATGTAGAACGTCCAGCGATTGGCGAAGCCACGGTCGCTGAGCACTCCGTACGCTTTGGCGGTGGACTTCTGGGGATCGCTCAGGATCGGGTAGTC
>JBGPMX010000421.1:0-5071 GCA_041487215.1 Planctomycetia bacterium
CGAGCCGCGCGGCCTGCTGGGTCGGACCGTGGCCACGGTGGAGGTGGGGATCAAGGCGCGGCGGGCACTCGACCGCGTGTACCGTCGCATCGACGCGGCGCTGGCGGGGCGGCTGGGGACGCTGGCGGATCCGTTCGAGGAAGCGGCCGAGCTCCCCGCGGCGCGGCGCGAGCGCATCGACGAGCTGCTCGATCGGATCGTGCGCCGCGGCGGGGACGCGGCCGCGGTGGAGCGGATCGGTGATTTTGTCACCGCGGCGCCGGATCCGGAGGTGGCGCGGATCCGCCCGCTGGCGCTGGCGCGCCGCCTGGCCCTCGATCCGGATGCCGTGGTGTCCGCCTGCCTGCACGCGGCGCACGAGGGGCTCCTGGTGCTGCTCTGGGACGTGCTCTGTCCCGTCTGCCGCATCCCCTCGCAGATCCAAGATTCGCTGCGCGCGCTCGGGCAGCACGCGCACTGCGCGGCGTGCGACGTGGACTTCGAGCTCGATTTTGGCAACTCGATCGAGATGATCTTCCGCGCACACCCGGAGATCCGATCGAGCGAACTCGGGACGTACTGCGTGGGCGGGCCGGCCCATTCGCCGCACGTGCTAGCCCAGACGCGGGTGGCACCGGGGGAGCGGTTCGAGCTCGAGCTGGCGCTCACCGAGGGGAACTACCGGCTGCGCGGCCCGCAGCTGCCGTACGCGATCGATTTCCGCACCGACCCCCGCGCCGCGGCCGAGCGCTGCGAGATCGAGCTCGCGCACGGGCCGACGCCCGAGACTCCGCGCGTGCTCCGCAGCGGCGCGCAGGTCATCCGGCTGAGCAACCAGAGCGACCGAGAGCTGGTCGTGCGCATCGAGCGCACGGCGCCGCGCGACGACGCGCTGACGGCCGCCCGCGCAGCGTCGCTCGCACTGTTCCGGGAGCTCTTCCCCGGCGAGGTTCTGGCGCCGGGACAGCTGATCAGCCTGAGCCGGATGACGTTCCTGGTCACGGAGCTCGAGCAGTCGGCATCGCTCTACGACGAGCTGGGGGACGCGGCGGCTTTCGAGCTGATCCACGAGCACTTCCGGCTGCTCGATGCGCGTGTTCGCGGAGAAGGCGGGGCGATCGTGAAGACGGTGGGAGATGGGATCTTCGCCGCGTTCCCTGATGCGGCTGCCGCAGTCCGCGCGGCGTGCGGCGCACTGGGGGATCTGGCGCAGCACGAGCGGACCGGCCGCCTGCGCGTGAAAGCGGGCGTGCACCGCGGCGCCGCGATGGTGACCACGCTCAACGATCACCTCGACTACTTCGGCAGCACGGTGCACCGGGCCTTCGAGCTGGCGCGGCGGGCCGGAGCCGGCGAGCTGTTCCTGACCGACGCCGTCGCGGCGGACCCGCAGGTGGCCGCGCAGCTGCGCCTGCGCGGCATCGAGCCCGAAGTCACGGCGCTGGACCTGCGTGGCGACCCGAAACCGATCGTGCACCGGATCGCTCCGCTCAGCGCCCCTGGTCGGTGATCGGCTCGCCGCCAAAGACCACGCGGTAATCCTGGGCGAGCCAGCGGATGATGAGCTCGCGCTCCGCGTCATCCAGAGCCACCAGACCGCCGGTGCGGCCGGCGTTCTCCGCGATGATCACGTCCGCGTCCGGGCCGGAAACGGCGCGAAAGATCGGCATGGCGTTCTTCGCGCCGTAGCGCGACGGGTGATCGGGAGACATCACCATCGCGCGGATCCAGTCTTCCGAGCCGTAACCGGTGAAGTCGGGTGCCTTGATGTTGGTGCCCCCGTCTCCCTTGAAGGTATGGCACTCCATGCAGCGATCGCTGAACGCCGCGTAGCCCTTGGCGAGGTCGCTGGTGTCGTCCGGAACGTTGCGCGGGTGCGTGGCCAGCCAATCGGCGATCCGATCGAGCTCGGTCGCCTCGGCGGGCTCGAGATCGGCCAGCTCCTCCTGGACCCACTTGGTCATGCGGGTCAGCTTGGTGTGCCCGAAGAAGCGCGGCGAACTGGGCTCGGTCAAGAGGCCGCGGATCCAGTCGCGTCCGCCGAACCCCTCGAGGTCCGACGCCTTCTCCCCCTTGGTGAAGAGCTTGCCGAAGGTGTGGCAGCCCGCGCACTTGGCATCGAACAGCGCGGGGCCCTGCGTCTTGGGATCGCGGCGCAGCAGGTTCACGGGGCCTTCCACGGGGATGCCCGACGCGGCCAGATCGATGGCCCGCTTGGCCGCGGCATCGGCCGCTTGAAGCTCGTCGCGGAATTTCCGCGCCGCCGCTGTGGCCGCGTGGTCTTCGGCGATCGCCAGACCGGTGAGCACGCCGATGCCGGCGAGCAGGCCGGCGACCACGATCACTCCGAACACGTGCCCGACGCGGCGCATCCGCCCGCGGCCGACCAGCGGGACCAGAAACAGCACGGCGCCGGCGAGTGTCGGGACGAGCACGGTGCCGACCAGCTCCAGGTGCCCCTCGAAGTACTTGAGCAGCTGGAACAAGAACAGGAAGTACCACTCGGGGCGCGCCGGGTAGGACCGGCCGGGGTCGGCCGGCGCATCCAGGTTGGCGCCCAGGCCGTCGCGGCCCGCGTGCGCCACGTGCTCCCAGGCGCGCGCCGCCAAACCGTCGTGCACCGCCCCGCGCGGCCGCAGCCGCTCCATGGGATGGCCAAACC
Source organism: Planctomycetia bacterium (assembly GCA_041487215.1). GTDB lineage: Bacteria > Planctomycetota > Planctomycetia > JALXBF01 > JBGPMX01 > JBGPMX01. The sequence goes on from JBGPMX010000421.1 coordinate 2,642, forward strand.
CGTAGAGCACCAGCGACAGCATCACGGCGAAGATGATCAGGCTCACCACCATGTCGCGAAACGCCTGGTCGGGCCAGAACCAGCCCTCGCCCACCGCGCCACGCGGCGCGGTCACGCCGTGACGCCGGAACACCGCCAGGTGCGCGATCGTCAGGACGATGACCAGCGGCGGCAGCAGCCCCACGTGCATGGCGTAGAAACGCGTCAGCGTGTGGTTGCCATACACCGGTCCGCCGACAATCACCTTCTGCAGCCAGGGACCCATACCGGGCAGGGTGCCCGCGATGTTGGTCGCCACCTGCGTGGCCCAGTAGCCCTTCTGGTCCCACGGCAGCAGGTAGCCGGTCAGAGAGAGGCCCAGCACACCCCCCAGCAGGCCCAGGCCGAGCCACCAGTTCACCTCACGTGGGGGAAGGTGCGCGCCGGCAATCACCACCTGGAGCATGTGCAGGCCGAGCAGGATGACCATGGTCTGCGAGCCGAAGTGGTGCAGCCCGCGGATCAGCCAGCCGAAGTCCATCTGGTACTGGATGAAATACACGCTGGCCCACGCCGTCGTGTCGCTCGGGCTGTACGCCGTCATGAGCAGGATGCCGGTGATGAGCTGCACGGAAAAGATGAAGGCGAGGCAACTCCCCCACACGTAGCGCCAGCGAGCGCCGCCCGGAATGTGCTCGACGAGCAGCACGTCGCGCAACCGCCGGTAACCGGTGCGGTCGTCCAGCCAGCGGCAAAATCGGCCGCGCGCCGCCGGTTCGGACGCGAGCGGCGGGGCAGGCGACGCAGCGGCGGGAGCTTCGGCAGTGTGCGACATGTTGCTACCCGGTCGGGTCCCTCAGACCTTCTTCATCTTCTCTTCCCGCCCCTGCACGAAGTTCTCGTACTTCACCTCGACGAACGCGTCGTTGCTCGCCGGGTCCGGCACCATCCGCACTTCGAGAGCGTCCATGTCGCGCGGCGCCGGCCCGCTCACACGCCGGCAGGCAAGGTCGAAGGTCGCACCGTGCAGCGGGCAGACGAACTGCTGCTTGGTGGCCTCGTAGTTGATCGAGCCGCCGAGGTGCGGGCAGATCGTCGTGAAGGCGTCCACGGTCGCCGGATCGCGGCGCAGCAGCCAGACGCGGCCAAGGATGTCGTTTGGGTGCAGCGCCCAGGAATCGAACCGGATGTTCCGCACGACCACCTGTTTGGGAACCCCGACGTCGAGCTCGCTCAGACGCGCGACGTTCTTAAACTCGCCCAACGGCGCCGTGCGGTTGCGCGGGTCCACCAGGAACACCACGGCGGGAATGCCGAGCACCGCCGCGTACAGCGCCGACAGGCCCATGGTCCAACGCTTCAGGAAGGATCTTCGTTCCACGGCAGGAACCTCACCGAGAAAGACGGAGGCACCCGGCGTCCCACGGCGGGCGGCCGGCGTGCCACAGCGGATCCGCGGGGGCTTTTCATGCACCGAACAAAACCGATCGTTCGGACCGGATGGCCCGGATCCGGTTCGACGTCCTTCGGTTTGGTGAGACGCTCTTCGTACGGCGGGCGCGGATGCGGCGTCAGGCGGGTCAACACTCGCAAACAGGCGGGCGTGCAGGGGTCTCACTGCACGAACAAAGCCGATGGTTGCGACGAGACCGGTCGGCCTGCCGATCGACCTCGTTCGGTTCTCTCCGATGCTCTCTTACTTTGTGCAACGCATCGCCCCCACACCGGTACGGCGAGGCCGGGCGGGGAAGTCGGGCCGCTGCGCCGGAGTTATGCCGGCTGCTCTTCGAGGTCGCCGTTCGGATCCGGTACCGCGTCGCCGAGCAGGCGGTCCACCGCGGCCACCAGCTTGTCCATCGCGAACGGCTTCCGGATGTACTCGTCCACCCCGAGCATCTCGGCGTAAGCGCGATGCCGCCCCCCTTCGTTCGCCGTGATCATGATGCACGGCATCGTCTTGGTCTTCGCGTCCTTGCCTTTCAAACGTTCGAGCACGAGAAAACCGGACTTCTTGGGCATCATCATGTCGAGCACCAACAGGTCCGGCATCTCCCGCTCGGCCAAAGCCAGCCCCTGGTTCCCGTCCCGAGCCACCATCACCTGGTAGCCTTTTGCCTCCAAGATCGTCCGCATGGACTCGACGATCTCCGCGTCGTCATCCACGACCAGGATGCGCTTCGTTTTAGCCAACGTACTTCCTCCCGAAAGCCGTGGTCGGGCTGCGTAATCCGCAATTTATGTTAGGGAAGTTGGCCGCGTCATGCAACGGCGACCTGCGACGGCGCGGCAGTTTGCCCGGCCGTTCGCTCGGCCGCTGCCAGGGTTCCATCTCGCCGGACCGGGGCGTGGGGGGGGTGGCGAAGGAGGAAAAGACGCGGCGGGCAAGCGGGCGAGGACACCCCCCCCCACCCCCCCCCCCCGCGGGCGCGGGGGGGGGGGGGGGCGCCCCGC
>JBGPMX010000422.1:0-5055 GCA_041487215.1 Planctomycetia bacterium
ATGGTCGATGCATCGTGACATTGTGGCGGCGCGATCGGGTGGGCCCTATGTCGAGCGCGATCTCGCCGAAAGGCGTGGTCTTTTGCGCCTCGCTCACGCTCCGGGTTACTTTTTCAACGGGCTGGTAGGCGCGCCCGCTGCCGCAAGTTGCTGCCGCGCGCGGATGCTCCGGTCGATGCGCGAGAGCACCTCGTGGTCGCTCGGATAGGGGGACTCGAACGCCGGGCGGAGCGGGATCGGCACATCGTCCATGCGGTAGACCGTGCCCGCGGTGTTGATGCCGTACGTTGCGGTGCAGAACGCGACCGTCGCGATCTTGCCGGTGGGGGTCTGCTTGGGATCGAGCACGATGACAGGGATGCGGGCGAGGTGCTCACGTGCCGGTTGTGAGAAGTTGCCCATGGGGTCCGAGGCGATGATGAGCGCGGCGTCCGCTTCACCGCGTGCCAGCGTGTCGGCCGTGGTGTACTCGCCCGGGTTGAACCGCGGGTAGCCCCGACCCAGGTTGACACCGAACGGGAAGCCGGTCTGCCAGGCCACGACGTTATCGGCGCCGGTGACGTTGCCGTGGCCGCGCATCGGCTTGGCGGTGAACCGGGTGAAGCGGTTCAGGTCGCGCGCGAGCGCCAGCGCCGCTTCGACGTTCAGGTGCTTGCCGCGCGTCATGGACAGCCCCATGCCGAACAGCAGTACGCCGAACCGGCATGCCTTCATCCGCTCGGCAAGGTCTTCGAGCGCGGCGAGCGCGATGCCCGTCTCCTGTTCGATCTCGCCGCCGATCTGAACCCCCTTCACCAGCGCGCGCAGCGCCCACAGCGCCTCGAAGTCCTTGCGCGGCCGAATCTGTAGGAAGATGTCCGCCGCCTTGGCGCTCTTGGTCCTGCGCACGTCCACGATTACGACCGTACGGTCCTTGCGGCCGTTGGGCACGAAGAGCCCTTTGGGCATGATCGAGTACTTGGTGAAATGCCGGGGATGCGACTCGGCCGGGTTCGATCCCCAGAAGATCACCAGGTCCGCCCGGTTCCTCACCTCGCCGAGCGAACAGGTCACCTCGCCTACGCCCTGGAACGCCATGCCGCTCGGGCCGTGGCAGACCGACGTGGTGGTATCGACGCAGCCGCCGATGCGGTCCGCGATGCCGACGGCCACGCGCTGCGCCTCGCAGGTGGTGTCACTGAGGCCGTACACGATCGGGTAGCGTGCGCGGCTGAGGATGTCGGCCGCTCGTTCCACTCCCTCGTCGAGCGTGGCCGGCCGCCCCTCGATCGTGCAGACCGGCCGATCCTCGGCGTGGTGGTTCAGGAACCAGGCATTCCCGAGCACGCAGGCGTTCTTCGCCTTCGTGATGCGGTTCCCCTCGACCGTCAGAATCATGTCATCGCAGACACACCCGCAGAAGGTGCATGTCGCGTTTTCCACCACACGGATGTCCGAACCCGTCGTTGCCAAGTGAGTAACCCCTGCATGCTGGTGAATGCGACATGGTTTGGAGACTTCGGAAGTCTTCCACGCGGCGCCTAGACTTCGGAAGTCTTTCCCGGGCGACAGAGCCTACCGTCCCCCTTGCTGAGCGGGCGGGTCAACCGCCCACCTTCTCCATCGTAACGTCGATCCCCTTGCTATCCGGCATGCCGGTCCCGTGCGTGTCCCCGCCCATCAGGCGGCTCGACCAGTCGCCGTAGGGGATGAACAGGACGCCGGGGGGAAGCTCGTCTGCCTTGGCGGTACGGCAGGGCAGCTCGATCGATCCCTGCTTGCTGGATAGCCGCACGCGTGCGCCATCCTGGAGGCCGAGCCGCTTCATGTCGGCGGGCGACACCTGGAGCGTGCCGATCTCCTCAAGGTACTCGCCGGTTTCTTTTCCTTCGTTGAGCGACGTACCCTGCCGGCTCGTCCGGCCGGGGATGAGGACGAACGTTTCGAGCATCAAGCGATTCTGGAAGAAGGTGTTGCCGAAGTCAATCCGGCTGCGGTGCGGGGCTCCTCTCGCCCCACGCTTGCGCCGGTCGTGGATCAGTAGGAGCGAGCATGGGAGAGGGCACGACACCCCCGGGGAAGGGTGTGCACGGGAAGGCCAAGGACTCGGTCGACGTTGCGGTACCGCGAAGCGGTTGGACTCCACAGCCCAGGGTGAGCGGAGTGGCGACAGCCGCGTAGCGACACCCTGGGTGATCGGTGAAACCAGCCGCCCTACCCCGAAGGGGTTGAACAAGATGCGCGCGCGGGGCTTGCGGATTTCTGTAGAACCCCTGCGGGGTACGTATCCTAATCCAACCGGTAACCCGGGGTGGCGCGGCTAAAGCCGCTGACCCTGGGCTGTGGAGTCGAACGCCTACGGCGTAGAAGAGTCCCCCGCACCGGAGTGAGCGCACCCTCACACTTGACAGAACGTCCCCTCATCTAGGCCGTGCCCTCTCACCCGCAGGAAGCATGGGCGCGGGGGCGAGGGGACCGCACGGGAGAAGGCTTGAACGGGAGACCCGTTAGAGGCCAAAGCACTGGTAGATCGCCTGCGCGGAGGCGATCAGGGCGTCGCGGCAGGCGTCGACGCTCGCGGCGGCGGCGAACACCGTGAGCACGGGCTTGCCCGCCGGGATCATCGTGCCCGCTGCCGGGACGTCGGCCAGGCGCGGCAGCACCCACAGGTCGTTCTCCACCGAATCGAGCAGCGTCCGGAGGTCCGGCGCCGTGATGTCTGCAGGAGCGAAGAGGATCGCCTTGCCGAGCACCGGCGCCTTCTCGTGTCGTGCCGTGCCGCCGACCGGCTCTGGCGGCAACCGGTTGTGTGCGCATGCGTCGGCGTGCAGAGCGACGAGCGGCAGCCGCAGCGCGTGTTCGAGCAGTTCCACGGATGCGGTGTAGCGCGGGTTGATCTCGACCGGCCAGAAGACGCCCTCGCGTAGGATCCCGTCGATGCCGAAGAGGCCGACCAGGCCGAACGCGTCGGCCAGCGCGTCGCCGAGCCGCATGCAGGCGGCGCGGGTGCTTTCGGCGAGCTCGATGGGGCCGATGCTGCCGCAGTAGTGGAAGGGGCGAGCACCCAGCAACGGTTCCCCGACGAGTTGCCGGGTGACACCGGCGAGCATCGCGCGGTGGCCGTCGGCTACGTAGAGCGCCGCCAGCGGCGTGCCCGCGATCCGTTCTTGAAAGAAGCGTGTGCCAAGCGCCTCGTGCCGGGCCACGGCCCGTGCGGGCGTGTGCGCCGCGGGCATCCGGCTTAGATGAACGATGTCCCTCCCCCCTGCCCCGGCGATCGGTTTGACCAGCCAGTCGCCCCGCGTCGGCGCGTCGTCCATCGCGCGCACGCGCGGGTGCGCGATGCCGGCGCGGGCGAGGCACGCGGCAACGCGGAACGGGTCGCGCACGCGCCCGAGCACCTCGGGCGCGTTGCCCCAGAGCTGGCGCCGCGCGGCGATCCGCCCCACCAAGGCCGGGTAGTTCTCGAGCGCGCCGGTGTACATCCAGGGACCGTCGGGTGCGGCCGCTGCCGCCCGTTCCAGCGCCTCAGGGTATTCACCCCGGCGAACCCGAGTCACGGGGAACCGAGCGGAAAGGTCGAGGTCGGCGTGCAGATCGGCGCAGATGACGGGCAGGCCGGCTCGAGCGGCCGAGAACGCGGCGGCTCGAGCGCTTGCACCCACAACAAGCAGCGCCACGGTCACGCGCACGCGGTTCTGAAGCACGATACTATCGCTCTTCTTGCGATCGAATGTCTCCATGCGCACCGCCCCAGGATCGATCTGCGTCACCCTCCATTCTAAATCGTTGCTGCTCCAAAACCATTTGCAATCCGCTTGGGCGGCGGATATAGAGCATGGCTCTCGGGAGAGTTTGCTGGGTCCATCCGTTGACGGGTCGAAACCGTAAGGAGAAGCCTCCATGTCGATGTACATTGGTGAAGCGCTGGTGGGCGAAGGGAACGAGGTGGCACACATCGATCTGCTGATCGGCGACAAGGACGGCCCCGTCGGGCACGCCTTCGCCAGCGCGCTGGCGCGGCAGTCCGAAGGGCACTCGAACCTGCTTGCCGTCCTCACCCCGAACCTGCTCTGCAAGCCGGCCACCGTGCTGATCACCAAGGTGACGATCAAGGGCGCCAAGCAGGCCGTGCAGATGTTCGGGCCGGCCCAGTACGCGGTGGCAAAGGCGGTCGCCGATTCGGTCGCCGCCGGTGTCCTCCCCAAGAGCGAAGCGGACAACCTGTGCATCATCTGCGGCGTCTTCATCCACTGGGACGCTTCGGATAACGCCAAGCTCCAGAAGTACAACTACGAGGCCACCAAGCTCGCGATCGCTCGGGCCATGAAGAACGAGCCGAACGTGGAGGAGATCTCGGCGAAGAAGGACACGGTGAAGCACCCGTTCGCCTGAGCGCGTCGATGGACAGGAAGAAGATCCTCATCCAGCTGGACAGCGATCGCCACCCCAGCGTGTTCGATCGGGTGGTGGCGCTCGACGCCGGCGTGGACGAGCTGCTCAGCTACGGCGGCGTTCGGCCCGAGGACGTCCGCGATCTCGTGTATGGGGCGATCTTCACGCGCGGACCGAAAGAGCTGCGGAGCACGGCGGTGTTCATCGGCGGCAGCGACGTTGCGATGGGGGAAGAGATGCTGCGGGCTGCGCGCGCGAGCTTCTTCGGGCCGCTCTCTGTGTCTCTCCTGCTCGACGCCAACGGGGCGAACACCACCGCGGCGGCGGCGGTATTGGCCGCCGGCAAGGAGCTAGAACTCGCCGGCGCCGGGGCCCTGGTCCTGGGCGGGACCGGCCCGGTCGGTCAGCGTGCCGCGCGGCTGCTCGCGCGCGAGGGGGCCGTGGTGCGGCTCGCCTCGCGCACGCGCGATCGCGCGGCCGCCGTGTCGGACACCGTGCGCCAGGCGGTCGCCGACGCGCGTATCGAACCCGTGGCGGTGGGCTCGGCGTCGCAGCTGGCCGCCGCGCTCGAGGGCGTGCAGCTCGTGATCAACGCGGGTGCGGCGGGCGTAGTGCTCCTGCCGCGCTCGGCCCGAACCGCCTGCCTCACGCTGCGCGTCGCGGTCGACCTGAACGCCGTCC
>JBGPMX010000423.1:0-5041 GCA_041487215.1 Planctomycetia bacterium
CATGCTGCTCAAGATCGAAGCCATCCGAGTTTTCATGCTGCAGCTGCGGGCGCGCAGCGCGCTGGCCGCATGTCGGGGCGAAGCAAAGCCGTCCGAGTTGCTGCGCGGCGCGGAGCGCGATGCCCGCACGATCGAACGGACAGGTCCGGCGTGGGCGCTCCCCCTGGCGCGGCTCGTCCGGGCCGGCATCGCCTGGCGGCGCGGAAATGCGGCGCGGGCGACGGCCGAGCTCGCGCGCGCGGAGAGCAATCTCGAGGCGGCCGGCATGCGTCTATTCGCCGCCGCCGCACGCTGCCGCCGCGGCGTGCTCCTGGGCGATGCCGGCCTGCCGCTCGTCCGCGAAGCCAACGCGTGGATGACCGCCCAGGGGATCGAGAACCCGGCAGCGATGACGGCGCTACACGTTCCGGGGTTCGACGGCTAGCTCACCCGAGGCACTTGCGTTTGTAGTGCCCCGATTTATCGGGGCGCGGTTCGGGACATTCACGCCGGACCCGGCGCGACCGTCGCGCTGACGCCCCATCGTGAGCGCGCACCATGGCGGGCGCGCGGTTGTCCCCCCCTTCCGAAGGGGGGGTAGGGGGGGTATCACGGAACGGATGCGATGCATGGTACACGAGTCATCGTGGGATTCGTGTCGGGCGCGATGGGATGGCCCTTCCCAACTGCATGAATGCGGTCACTACAAACTGCTTGCCGGCAAGCACCGCTGGTGGAGTAACGCCTGTTAAGAAAAACGGTTATCCGCACCTGGGCAAGCCCTCTATCTCGCTTAGACTAGGGTCTGGCATGTATCGCCGCTCGGCGGCGAACCTGAGTTCGTGGCACCCAAGCCTCTGGGCAAAGCCGTGGAAAACAGACTCGCCGGCCCGCGCAAGAAGGTTGCCATCCTGGGGGGCGGCATCGCTGCGCTCAGCGCGGCGTTCGAGCTCACCAGCCAGCCGGGCTGGAAGGACGCCTACGAGATCTCGGTCTATCAGACCGGCTGGCGCTTAGGGGGTAAGGGGGCGAGCGGCCGCAACCCGGACATGAGCGACCGCATCGAGGAGCATGGCCTGCACATCTGGATGGGGTTCTATGCGAACGCGATCGGCATGATGCGGAAGTGCTACGAGGAGCTGGCGCGTCCGCAGGGCAGCCCGCTCGCCCGCTGGAGCGACGCGTTCAAACCGCACCACTTCATCGTGGCCGAAGAGCAGGTCGACGGGCGCTGGATCCACTGGCCGTACGACGCGCCGCGCAGCTCCGCGCTCGCCCGCCTGCCCGCCCCCTGGGACTACGTCCGTATGATGCTGGACTCGATGCGGAGCTTCTTCCACCGCTCGACGCTGTTCGCCGCGCTCGCCCCGCGGAAGGATGCCGTGCCGCCCGACGAGGCCGTGACACCGGCACGGCAGACGGCAAGCGTGCTCCAGAAGCACAACATCGCCCTCCCGGACTCCGAGCCCGGCTACCTCGACGCCGCGGCCGACCTGGCGCGCGCGGTGCCGCAGAGCCCCGCACTGCAGCTGGTCCAGGACCACTACGCGATCACCTGGCTGCTGCGCCGGTTCATCGCCTGGCTCTGGAGCAAGCTTGCCGAGCGTGTCGAGCAGAGCGACGAGGCGCGCCGACTCTGGATCATGCTGGACCTCGGTTACGCCAACGTCGCCGGCGTGCTGGCCGACGGGGTACTGTTCGACGGTTTCGACGCGATCGATGACCGCGACTACCAGGCCTGGCTGCGGCAGCACGGCGCCTCGGAGATCACCATCCGGTCCGCCCTGATCCGCGGGCTGTACGATTTCGTTTTTGCGATGGTGCACGGCGACCCGGCCCGGCCGAGCTTCGCTGCGGGCGCCGCCCTGCGCCTCATCCTGCGCACCGCGTACGGCTATGACGAAGCCATCATGTGGAAGATGCAAGCGGGCATGGGCGACGCCGTGTTCGCTCCGCTCTACGAAGTGCTGCGGAAACGCGGCGTCCAGTTCCATTTTTTCCACCGCGTCAAGAACCTTGGCCTCTCGCCCGACAAGCAAGCCATCGCGACGATCCGCATCGGCCGGCAGGTCACACTCAAGCAACCGGAGTACGAGCCGCTCGTCACCGTCAAGGGCCTTCTGTGCTGGCCAAACCGGCCGCTCTACGATCAGATCCAGCGGGGGGAAGAACTGCGCGAACAGGGGATCAACCTCGAGTCGAGCTGGACGACGTGGCAGGACGCCGAGGAGCTCACGCTCCGCTCGGGCCAGGACTTCGACCTCGTCGTACTCGGCATCTCGCTGGGGGCCCTGCCCCACGTCTGCCCCGAGCTGATCGCGGCGAGCGCCCGGTGGCGGAGCATGATCGCGCACGTGCAGACGATCGCCACGCAGTCGCTCCAGCTCTGGATGATCCCCGACCTGGCCCATCTGGGCTGGAACCTGCGCAGCCCCGTGGTCACGGCGTATGAAGAGCCGCTCGAGACGTGGGCCGACATGACGCAGACGCTGCCGCGCGAGAATTGGCCCAGCAACGAGCAACCCGGCAGCATCGCCTACTTCTGTGGGCCGCTCGATGATCCCGAGCCGATCCCGCCGTTCAGCGAGCACGACTTCCCGGATCGCGAGGCGCGGCGCGTGCGCCGCACCGCCGCGGAGTGGCTGAGACGCGCGACCGGTCATCTCTGGCCCGCGGCCACCAGCGCGGCGAAACCGGCGGCGCTCGACTGGAGCCTGCTGTTCGATCGCAGCGGGAAGGCCGGCGAGGCGCGCCTAAACCAGCAGTTCTGGCGGGCAAACGTCGAGCCGAGCGACCGCTACGTCATCTCGGCCGCGGGCAGCACGCGGCACCGGCTGAAGCCCGACCAGTCCGGCTTTGGCCACCTCTACCTCGCGGGCGACTGGACGCGAAACGGCCTCAACGTCGGGTGCGTGGAGGCGGCGGTGATGTCCGGCCGGCAAGCGGCGCGCGCCATCTCCGGCGCGCTCCAGACGATCCCGGGCGAATCGGATCTGTGAGGCAGAAGAAGAGTCAAGAGTCCAGGGTCGAGCGTCCCGAGCCGGAAGAAGAGTCGAGAGCCTCAGAGCCAGCAAAACGCTTCGAGTTTCTGAAGAACAAACCTCAGCACACCGCAGCGAGCGCAGAGAATCGCAGAGAAGAGAATCCAGAGACAAGCGAGGGGTCGGACTTCAAACGAACCCACTACACGTAGTGGAGCGCAGAAGCTCACCCGCCGAGATCCTTCGCTGCGCTCGTGCCTCGCTCCGCTCAGGATGACAGAGCCGGCGCGACCGGGTGGATACCGAGACTTCCGAAGTCTTCCACTCGGCGCCTAGACTTCGGAAGTCTTTCTCCCGGAACAGAGCCCGATCCAGAGAGACTTCGGAAGTCGGTGGGGCGCAGAGACGAAGACTTCCGAAGTCTTCCACCCGGCGCCTCGGCCCGTAGCGGCGTTGTACTATTCCAACCGCATCTGCCGCAGCTTCTGCTCGGAGAGCAGGTCGGGAAAGACGCGGGGCATCTCGTAATCGAGCTGCCGCGCCAACCGCCAGCAGTCGAGCTGCTGGTAGGGCACAAGGATCAAAGGCTCGTCGAGCGGCCAGACTTCGCATGGCGGCGCGACTGCGCCCGAGGCGGCCAGGATGCCCTGCACCGCACGCCGCGCCGCTTCGTTCGCCCCCTCCATCGTCGCCAGGTCGGTGAACGTGCGCACGTAGTCCGACGCAAGGAAAAAGTTCGCGATCCTGGTGATCGCCTCGGGGCGCCACTCCCAGGAGCCGACCGTGTTGATCAAGAGAGGCTCGCGGTTCTCGGGTGCGGCCGGAGCCGGGAACTCGATCGATGGCGCCAGGAACGACCGGACCCGGTCCCGGTCGTCGAGCACGATGCTGGCGCCGTCGTTCAGGTGCCGCTTGATCTGCTCCCAGACCTCGTCGAAGATCTCGTCACGCGTGCACTGCCTGGCCGGCTTGTGATACAGAAGCCCCGGCGTGTCCCAGTCCGAGATGATGGCGGAGAGGATCCCCTTCACGGTGCCGTCGCCGTAGCCGGCCAAGTTCACCGCGGGCCAGAACTGCTTCTGCGAGATCGAGGTCAGAGCCCAGGGCGCATCGAAATAGTTGGTGTGCCCGTGCACAATCGGAACGTCCCGGTTCAGGTAGAACAGTACCCCGTTCATCCACGACGTGCGGAGCTGCTCGAGGTTGGCCAGATGCGGGTCGGCCGCCTTCATGACGTCGCTGATGAGCGGCACCATGACCTCGATCGGCAGGGCGGCGATGTAGTAGTCGGCCTCGATCTCCGGCAGCGCGGCGCCGTTCTGCGACACCGTCACCCCCGTAATCCGCGCGCCGTCGCACGCGATGGCGTCGACCCGGCATCCGGAGTGGTACACGACCCCGCGGCGTTCCAGGTAGTCGCGCCACGGCCGGATCCACACGTCGCTGGTCGGCCCGTTCAGTACGCGGTCCACCTGCGTGCCGGGTCTCGAGAAATCGAACAGGAACTGCAGCAGGATGTAGCCGCCCGTTCGCGCGCTCATCACCTGCGGCTGCATGGCCACCAGGGACCGGCTCAGCCTGTCGGCGAGGTACTGCCGGTACTTCGCCGACTTGTGCGGCGCGTCGATGAAATCCCACCAGCTCTGATGCTCGTACTTTTCGATGCGCCGGTCCTTGCACGTCGTCATGAGCTGGATGAGCCGGAGGACGAAGTAGGAGATCTCGCGGTAGGGGATGCCGAACCGGCTGAACGCCAAAATGGACCGGAACGCCAGCGCCAGGTCGCTGAGCGAGCTGGGAAAGTGCGCCGGCATGAGAATCTCGTCCTGGCCGATCCGCGCGAGCTGGGTCTGGCGCGCGGCGACCAGGTTGTCGAACACGCTGCCGCGTTGGCCGTACGGGATGCGGCGCATCGTATCCGGCAGGTGTTTGTAGAAGCCCGGGAAGAAGCGAAAGCCGTGCTCGGCCGGCAGGTCTTCCAGGCCGCCGACGCCCGAGCCGGGCACGGGCAGACTGCGTGCCTTGCCGCCGGGCACCTCGGTCCGTTCGTAGATGTCCACGTCGAAACCGCGTTCGACGAG
>JBGPMX010000424.1:0-5038 GCA_041487215.1 Planctomycetia bacterium
GCGCAGGTCGGCCGCCCCATCCACTGCCCGGCATCCGGCACGCCGGCCGCGCCGGCGGCTTCGGCCAGCAGCATCAGCTGCCGGGCGTTGCCGCGCAGAATCACCACGTCTGGATCGCAGGGGAATGACGACCACGGCCCATACGTGGCCGTCTGAAACGGCGCGCCGCGCGTCGGGATGGACGGGATCTCGGACTCGCGAAGGTAGTGAAGATCGAGCATGGTGCCGATCATCTGCTTGAGCTCGGCGGCGCGATCGGCCGGCAGCGCCACGTTGTGGGTGTACGATCCCACCGGGCAGTTGTAGTGGTCGCTCGCCTCGGTGAAGAAAACCGCACCCTCGGCGGCGCGTTGCCAGTAGGTGCACCCGGACGGTGCGGGCCGCTCGACGCGTGCCACGCCCTCGGGCGGCACGGCGCGGAACGCCACGGCCACGGGCGCCCAGCGGAGGCCAAGGAGTGCACGCAGCTTGTCGGCGGGATGGCTCATAAGACAGGTTCGCCCCGGCGAGCTGTCGCGGCGGCCGAACCGCGGCGTACGGGCTCTCATTTTCTTGAGGGAGTATAGTACGGGTTGCGCCCCGACGCGTGGTCGGTGATGTCCAGGATGTCACCCACTTCAGGAACCGAGGCCCGAATCGCCGTCTCGATGCCCTGTTTCAGCGTGACGTCGGCCATGCCGCAGCCCTGGCAGCCGCCGCCGAGCTGGAGATAGACGATGTTCTCGCGCACGTCGATCAGCCGCACGACGCCGCCGTGCGCCGCGACGGCAGGGTTGATTTCATTCTCCAGGATCCGCTGGACGCGTCCGCGGATCTCGTCGGCCGGCGGCAGCTTCTCGCGCAGCGACGGTTCGACGGCCGGTTCCCCGGACGCAATGTGCGTCCGGATCGCCCCGCCGACTTGTTTGCCGATCACTCGCCAGTCTTCGAAGCCGCGCTTGGTCACGGTGATCTGGTTGTGCGAGATGAGCACGGCGGCCACGTCGCCGATCGCGAACAGGCGCTTTGCCAGCGGCGACAGCTCCGCCTGCTCGGAGCTGCCGAAGTAGGCGGACGCGTTGGCGTAAGCCGGGCGATCGACGGTGAACCGGCACATGCTGGGCGTGGACATCGGTTCGGCTGCGATTTTGACTTCGGACTCCATCGCGCATTCTCCAAAGGATTCGCTCTAGGCTGTGTCCGGTCGTCGCACAGTCGCACACTTGGCTCCATTATACCGGATTCAAACGGCGAGTTGCAGGGGACCGAACTGGTCCGTGGTCGGCTCGGCTCAACAGAACCACGGTTCGGTGAGCCGCGGCGGCTGGCCAGCTCCCGGCGCCAGCGCGGGTGCGCCGGGCACCGGCCGGCGGCCTCCGCAGAGGCCAAATGCGACCGCACAGATGCGGTCGAACGTGACCGCCCAGCCGCAATGCGGTATGCATCGGCACGCTGATGCCCACGAACCACGCCCCGCGCAGCGCTGCCTCGTCGAGCGGCCCGGCGGCAATATCCAGCGGCGTGACGCGGAACCCGGCGCGCTCCAGGAAAGCGGCGGGCATGGCAATGCCCAGCGGCTGGTGCCCCAGCTCGTAACACGAAATCAGCAGGACGGGTCCCGGCTGCTGCATCGGACCATTAGATCAGAACAGCGTGGTGGGTTCCAAGGGACGCGCCGGCGGGCTACACTGGCGTTTGATGGAACGTTGAAAGGCTGTCATCCTGAGCGAAGCGAGGAACGAGCGCAGCGAAGGATCTCTTTACGACGAAAAACAAGGGGAGAACTGCATCATGAGACGAGCGATCGGCGTCGGCGTGTTTCTGGCGATCGCGCTCGTGGGCCTCTGCCGCGCGGACGAAGAAAAGCAGCAGAAGCCGCAACCGATTGAGCTCGCGCCCGACTTGACCGCGATAGTGCCGCCAGGCTGGAGAATAGAAAAAGCCGACGGACAGTTCCGGGTCCACCAGTTCGTGTTGGCCAGCGAAGATAAGGAGTTGAAGGACGGCGTCCTCATCATCACGTACTTCGGCAAAGGGGGCGCAGGCGGGCTCGACGCGAACCTCGAGCGATGGTACGGCATGGTGGAACAACCGGACGGCGCCGACTCGAAGAAGGCCGCGAAGAAGCACGAAATCAAATCGGGGGACGTGCAGATCACCTGGATCGAGCTGGCCGGCACGTACCTCGATCGCCCGTTCCCCATGTCCCCCCAGGCGACGCGGCGACCCAAGTACCGCCTGTTCGCGGGGATGATCGAGGGGAGCAAGCAAGGCCCTTACTTCATCCGTGCCTACGGGCCCGACGCCGTGCTGCGCGCGCACCGGGACGAATTCGAGGGCTTCCTCAAATCGGTGCACGCCAAATAGGGCTCAAGATCGCGACGGGACGGCGGCGAGCAGCCGGGAGAGCTTGTCGAGGTCGACGGGCTTGAGCAGGTGCGCATCGAAGCCGGCCTCGAGCGCCCGGCGGCGGTCCTCGGGCTGGCCGTAGCCGGTCAGGGCTATCAAGAAGATCCGTTGGGGGTCGCTGTTCTTCCGCACTTCCTGCGCGACGTCGTAGCCGCTGATGCCGGGCAGCCCGATGTCCACGATCGCCACCTCGGGCTGGCTCGCAATCGCTTTCCTCACTCCCTCGGCCCCGTCCTCGGCGACCTCGACGCAGTGGCCCCAGAGCCGCAGCAGGTCGTGCAGCGTCTCGCGGCTATCCGCGTTGTCTTCGACGATGAGCACGCGCTTGGTGCCGGCCGCGCTCCGCGCGGATGCTTCGGTCACGTTCTCCCGTGCGGCGAAGGAATCGCCCGTGGCGGCCGGGAACCGCACGGTGAACTCGCTGCCGCGGCCCAGGCCCGGGCTGGACGCGGTCACGGTGCCGCCGTGTAGCTCGACCAGGTGCCGCACCAGGGTCAGGCCGATCCCCAGACCACCCTGGGATCGGTCCAGCGATCGGTCGGCCTGCGTGAACATGTCGAAGACGTGTTCGAGCATGTCGGGGGCGATGCCCACGCCGGTGTCGCGCACGCGGATCACGACGCTGTCCGCGTCGGTGCCGGCCGTGATGCCGATGCGGCCACCGGGCTCGGTGTATTTGGCGGCGTTGTTCAGCAGGTTGGCCACGATCTGCTCGACGCGAGTGGGGTCGGCATCGAACTGGATGTCGCGCGTCGGCAGCGATACCGATAGCACATGGCCGCGCGCGTTCACGAACGGCGTGCAGGTCTCGATCGCGTGCTGGATCACCTCCGAAACGCTCATTTGCTGCCTGCGCAGCTCGACCCTGCCGCGGTGGATGCGCGACACGTCGACCAGGTCGTCGATCAGCCGCGCCATCTGCGACACCTGGCGCTCGATAATCTCGCGCGCTCGAACCAGCATGGGGTCCTGCGTGCCGTGCAGCCGCATGATCTGAACGGCGTTGCGGATGGGCGCCAGCGGGTTGCGCAGCTCGTGCGCCAGCGTGGCCAGGAAATCGTCCTTGCCGCGGTTGGCATCGCGGAGTTCCGCGGTTCGTTCCTGCACTATGCGATCGCGCTCGTTGGCGTGGCGCACCAGTGTGCGCTGCTGCTCGCTCACCCGGCGGCTGAGCGCGCGCACCTGGAGGGCGCGGCGGAGGGATGCCACAAAGTAATCCCGCTCCACCGGCTTCTGGATGAAGTCGAAAGCGCCGGCGCGCAGCGCCCGCACGGCCATGTCGCGCTCGTCGAAACCGGTGATGAGCAGCACAGGCGTCTCGGGCCGCAGCGCGCGGATCTCCGCGAGCAAGGCGAGCCCGTCCATGCCGGGCATTTGTACGTCGGTCACCACCACGTCGTAATCGGCGGCCGCCACTCGCTCCAGGGCCTCCGTCGCCGTGCCGCAGGCATCGACCGCCAGCTCGCACATGCGCGATGCGAGCGCCGCGTCGAGCGCGCGCAAGAGTCCGACGTCGTCATCTACCAAAAGGATGCGCGGGGGGGCCATGCTCTCCGGCCGGCTCACACCGGCTGCGGCTGGTTGCTCGTTTCGGCGTCCATCGGCGCGGGCGAGGCCGCCGGCTCGTTCGCCGGCTCCTCGCGGCGCTCCCCCTCGGGCGACCGGAACTCGCTCCCCGCGCCCTTGGACTGGTTCGCCAGAAGCCCGCGGCGACGCCCCGCGGCCCGTGCTTCCTCCGGAGTAAATTCGTGGGCCGTTCCCTTCTGGTGGGCGGCCCGCCCCCCCTTGCTCGCGATCTCGCGCTGCTTCTGTGGATCCATGGATCCGAAACCCCGTTTCTTCTTATCGGCCACGTTGGAGCTCCTTTCCTTGAGTACGATGGCTCGCCCGTCCGCCCGTGGTGCGAAGCCGCACGAACTTTCGCCGCCGAGCCTTGCTGTGACCGCAGAGGCGCATGCGGCACGGCGGTGTGACGGTCCAGCTCAGTGCAACTCACGTGCCCGCGTCACGTGCGTTACCGCCCGCGCTTGGGGCCCACGCAAGAATAACTTGTACAATGGACCCACTTGAAAGAGAGAATTCGCCGCGGAGGGGTGTGGAGTGTGCTTCACGTCGCCCGGCCCGAACGGCCGCGCCGTCCCACGCCGGGACCAGCACTCTCCAAGCGAATGCTCTGCCCGGCCAGAGTTTTTCCATGGGGGAGCGTGCCCCTGACGCGGCCTTGTTACGTGGCGGGCGGCTCAGGCGGCGGGGCGTCCCCATCCCTAGTCGTCGCCTGTTGTTCGGGCAAAGGTACTTTTTGCGCGCTTTCGCCTCCTCTGCGCCGCGCCTCTTTTGCCTCCTTCCGATCTGGTGCCGGACCGGCCGGCTGTTCTCACGCAAGCTGCTCCGCGTAGCGAGCTCAGCCGTACCGGCCGCCGGAGAGATTGCCATGGACGGGACAAGGCCCGCGGAGCTTGGAGCCCGAGCGCCTCACGGGCATAAATCCGATCCAATCCAGCACTTGACCCATCGAGACGGATGTGCGAACGATTTCAGAATTCACCCCGGGCATTCCGCACCATGCGACCCGGACAGAGAAGAGGAACCGGTACTTGACTGCCCGCACAGTGTATGCGCGCGCTTGAGCCGTATGAACCTCATTTTGTGA
>JBGPMX010000425.1:0-5018 GCA_041487215.1 Planctomycetia bacterium
AGCTCGCGCGTCATCAGTTGCCGTGCCAGCATGTTGGTTCCTCGCTTTCGTTCCCGTATTGGTGCCTGCGACGGTTGGATTGCAAACGGGACGCCATCGGGTCGCCGTACGTCAGGCTTTCCAGCCTGACTAGGTTGGGGTGAGCATACGTCAGGCGTTCCAGCCTGACTAGATTGGGGTGAGCATTCGTCAGGCTGGAACGCCTGACGTACGCGGAGCCACGGCGTTCTTCTAGGGACCCATGCGGCGCGCGGTGTTCGCCGACGATGCCCACCCGTCTCGGCAAGCGCGCCGAACCGGCACAGACCGGCGAGCGATTTCGCACGATGGGCGCCACTTCCTGCCACCATGCGACGGCGTGCGGACTGTTCCGAGCAAGCCGCGTGGGCATCTGGATCGAAGCGATTCCGTGGTCCGGAGCGCGGCGGCGCAGGGATGGGGCACCGGATTTGCCATTTGATTTCCTACGGCCTTCTGATCACGCGAGGAACACAGGCATGACCCTGACCGCAACCACCACGCGCTACGTGCGATGGTTCGACGACATCGGCATCGGCGACATCCCGCTTGTCGGGGGCAAGAACGCGTCGCTCGGCGAGATGATCCGTGAACTCGTGCCGCGAGGGATCCGCGTCCCGAACGGATTCGCGATCACTGCAGATGCCTACCGCAGTTTCCTGCGCGCGAACCGGCTCGACCAGCAGATCCGCGACATGCTGCGCGATCTCGACACGCGCGACGTGGCCAATTTGCGTGATCGGGGGAGCCGCGTGCGGCACGCCATCCTGGCCGCCACGCTGCCACCGGAGCTGCAAGAGGCGATCATCGAGGCGTATCGCACACTCGGCGAGACAGCCGACCGGCCGCTCGACGTCGCCGTGCGCTCGAGCGCGACGGCTGAGGACCTGCCCGACGCCAGCTTTGCGGGGCAGCAGGAGACGTACCTCAACGTGCAAGGGGAGCCGGCCCTCCTTGAGGCGTGCAAGCGCTGCTTCGCGTCCCTCTTCACCGACCGGGCGATCTCGTACCGCGAGGACAAGGGGTTCGAGCACTTCACGATCGCGCTATCGATCGGCGTGCAGCGTATGGTCCGTTCGGACCTGGCCGCCGCAGGCGTCATGTTTTCGATCGACACCGAGACCGGCTTCCGGAACGCCGTGCTGATCAACGCCGCCTACGGGCTGGGCGAGAACGTGGTGCAGGGAGCCGTGAACCCGGACGAGTACTACGTGTTCAAGCCCACGCTCCGGCAAGGCTTCCGGCCCATCCTGCAAAAAACCCTGGGCAGCAAGGAGTTCAAGCTGGTCTACGACATCGGCGGGGGACGCATGGTGCGGAACATTCCCGTGCCGCCGGGCGACCGGGCCCGCTTCGCGATCAGCGACGACGACATCCTCGCGCTGGCGCGCTGGGCCTGCCTGATCGAGGATCACTACAGCGAGAAAAAGGAGCGGCCGACCCCCATGGACATGGAGTGGGCCAAGGACGGCCGCACGGGCGAGCTGTTCATTGTCCAGGCCCGCCCCGAGACCGTGCAGGCCGAGAAGCGGCTCGATGTGCTCGAGGTGTACCGGCTCGCGGAGAAAGGACGCCGGCTGGTCACCGGGCGCAGCGTAGGCGAGAAGATCGCGCACGGGCCGGTGCGCGTCGTCAAGACCGCCGAGCACCTCGAGCGCGTGCAGAAAGGGGACGTGCTGGTCACGGACAAGACCGATCCGGACTGGGAGCCGACCATGAAAAAGGCGGCGGCGGTCGTCACGAACCGCGGCGGACGCACTTGCCATGCCGCGATCGTGAGCCGCGAGCTCGGGCTCCCCGCCGTCGTGGGCACCGAGAACGGCACCGAATCCCTGAGCGACGGGCAGCTCGTCACGGTGTCCTGCGCCGAAGGCGAGGCAGGGTACGTGTACGACGGGCTGTTGCGGTTCGACGTCGAGCGCACCGACCTGCGCGGCCGCGAGCGGCCCCGCACCGAGATCATGATGAACGTCGCCAACCCCGAGGAGGCGTTCCGGCTCTCGTTCCTGCCCAACGACGGAGTCGGGCTGGCGCGCGAGGAATTCATCATCAGCACCTACATCAAGGCGCACCCGATGGCGCTGTGCGACTACGATCGGCTCGGTGACGCCGTCCGCTCGGAGATCGACCGGCTCACCGCGGGCTACGACGACAAGCCGCAGTTCTTCGTGGACAAGCTGGCTCAGGGCGTGGCAATGATCGCCGCCGCGTTCTATCCCAAGGACGTGATCGTCCGGCTCAGCGACTTCAAAACGAACGAGTACGCGGACCTGGTGGGCGGGCGCGGCTACGAGCCGACCGAGGAGAACCCCATGCTGGGGTTCCGCGGCGCGTCGCGCTACTACGACCCGCGCTACCAGGCGGGGTTCGCGCTCGAATGCCGCGCCATGAAGAAGGTGCGCGACGAGATGGGGCTGAGCAACGTCAAGCTCATGGTCCCGTTCTGCCGCACGGTGGCGGAGGGGCGCCGCGTACTTGCCGAGATGGAAAAACACGGGCTGCGCCGGGGCGAGAACGGCTTGCAGGTTTACGTCATGTGCGAAATCCCCAGCAACGTCGTTCTGGCCGACGAATTCGCGGAAGTCTTCGACGGTTTCTCGATCGGCTCCAACGACCTCACGCAGCTGATCCTGGGCGTGGACCGCGACTCGGCCATCGTGGCCCACATCTTCGACGAGCGCAACGCGGCGGTGAAAACGATGATCGCCAACGTGATCCGGGCCGCGCACGCCAAGGGGGTCAAGATCGGCATCTGCGGCCAGGCGCCCAGCGACTACCCGGAGTTCGCCGCGTTCCTGGTCGAGCAGGGGATCGATAGCATCTCGCTCAACCCCGACGCGGTGCTCAAGACAACCCTGGCCATCGCGCAGCTGGAACGCGCGTTGCGACAAAACAACGAGTCATCGCCCGTCTCGCGGCCATCGGGCGCCTAGTCCGGGCGGGCAGCGCTGCCCGCCCCCGTTTTCGAAGGGAGTGCCATCATGAAACTCGGTGAGCAGTTCAAGAAAGAAGTTGTCACGATGAGTCCTGAGAACACCCTGCGCAAGGCCGGCCACTTGATGCGCGAGCACGGCATCGGCGCGGTAGTGGTGGTGAACGCCAAGAACAAGCCGGTCGGAATCATCACCGACCGCGACGTCGCGATCGCGCTGGCGGCCGACGAACGCGATCCGGACACGGCAGTGTCCGAGGTCATGGAGGGAAGCTTGGTGACCATCGGGGAGAACGAGGGGATCTTCAACGCGACCCAGTACTTACTGGCCTACAAGGTGCGCCGGCTGCCCATCGTCGATTCCGATGGAGCGCTGGTCGGCATCGTCACCATGGACGACCTGCTCGGCCTGCTCGGCAAGGAGCTGACCAACCTGGTCGAGGCGGTCCGGCCCACGCTGGCCGGCGCGGAGGTGTAGTGCCCTTTCCCGTTAGGGACTCCCCCGGGGGCGCGGTCCCCTCGCCCCCGCGCTCATGGATCATGCGGGGGAGAGGGAAGGGTGAGGGGCGCTTCACTGTTCGAGGGGCCGCTGGGCCGCGTGAGCGGGCCCTCACCCCTACCCCTCTCCCACGGATCCATGAGCGGGCGAGGGGGCCGGATTCTGAAAACGCGACGGTGATGCACGGGAACGGGGACTGGACGCATGCAATGGTCCTGAAAGCTGGGCGAGGTGGCCGGGATCGGCATCGACGCGCACGGCACGTTCCTGATCCTGCTGGGGTGGGGGGCGCTCAGCCACCTGCTCCTGGGGTATGACGTGCCCGAGGCGGTCGCCGGCGTGCTGTTCGGCGTGGATTGTGCCGCGGCACCACCAGGCTTCGTTCGGCTGGGCGCCGGCGGCGGAGTAGCTGCGCCAGGTGGACCTATCCCGACCCGCCGAGCAGGAGGCACCGCGTGCCACCGAGGCGCTACACGGGTGATGCCATGATCCGCGTAATGAACCGGGCTGGAATCTGGAGCGGCGTGCTGCTCGGAGCGATCATCGGGAGCGGACTGACGTTCGCGGCTTTACACTTGATCTCTCGCGGCGACGCCGCCGGACCGGAACGCTCCGCGAGCGATGCGAACCGTATCTGGACGTGCTCGATGCACCCTCAGATCCGTATGCGCGGGCCCGGCCGGTGCCCGATCTGCGGCATGGAACTGGTTCCGGTCGGTGAAACCGGATCACCCGCCGACGACACGACCCCGGACCACCTCGCGCTTGGCGCGCACGCCCGCGCCATGGCGCGAGTCGCCACGGTACCGGTCGAGGAGCGCGAGCTCTTCCGAGAGATCCACACGGTGGGGCGGATCGAGCTGGACGAAACGGCCGTGGCACACATCGCCGCCCGCGTGGACGGACGCGTCGATGAGGTGTTCGCGAGCTTCCCCGGCAGCAGGGTCAAACAGGGCGACCATCTGGTTCGCATTTACAGCCCGCTATTGCTCACCGCCCAGGAGGAGTTCCTGATCAGCCGCCGGCGCGGGCAGGAACGGACGGGGCCAACGGGCCTCGAGTCGCTCGAAGCTTCCGCGCGCACCCGGCTGGAGCTCCTGGGGGTCACCGCTCAGCAGATCGACGAGCTGGCGCGGATCGGCAAGGCGCAAGCACACCTGGTCGTTTTCGCGCCCATCGGCGGCACCGTGCTCGAGAAGAACATCCGGGCCGGGCAGTACGTGCGGGAGGGAGACTCGCTGTACACGATCGCGGACCTCAGCCACGTCTGGCTGCTGCTCGACGTGTACGAGTCGGATCTCTCGTGGGTCCGCTTCGGGCAGCCCGTGACCGTGACGCTGGAAAGTGAGCCGGCGGCGCAGTTCACGGGCACGGTCGGGTTCATCGAACCGGTGCTGAACGACATGACACGGACCGTGCGCGTGCGCGTGCTGCTGCGCAACGAGGGCGGGAATCTCAAGCCGGCGATGTACGCGCAGTCACTCATTCGCGTACCGATCATGCCGGACGGCGGCCCGGCGCCCACCGGCCTCGAGGGCAAATACGCCTGCCCCATGCACCCGTACATCG
>JBGPMX010000426.1:0-5003 GCA_041487215.1 Planctomycetia bacterium
ACCGCGCTAGAGGCGCTCTACGAGGCGGGGCTGGGCATCGAGCAGGCGCTGCCCATCGCCGGCCGCGCCTCGGGCAACGACGTGCTGGCCGCGGCCTGCGGCCGGGCGGCCGACGAAATCCGCCGCGGCGAGACGCTGCATGACGCGCTGGCCGGCACCCGCGAGTTTCCCTCGCGCACGCTGCTCATGATCGCGACCGGCGAAGAGTCGGGGCAGCTCGATGTGACACTGGCAAAGATCGCGGAGACGAACCGCGAAGAGGCGCAGTACACGCTGCGCATGCTGAGCCGGTTCTTCTCCACCGGCGTCTACCTGCTCGTCGCACTGGCCGTCGCCGTCCGCGTGATCACGTTTTACGCGAACTACGTGGCCGAGATCCGCCGCAACATGCCGTAGCAACCCTCAGTCGGCCAGGACGAACTCGGTGAGCTGGTTATGCTGGCTGCCGTTGTTGTACTTGGCGGTCACCAGCATGCCCGGGCGTACGGCCTTCCATTCAACCGCCTTGCCCCCGCGCTGGGGACGCAGGCTGCGGGACCAGGATAGCGTTATATCCTTGTCCGACTGTCCGCCGTCCCGGTGTTCGGTGACGACGCAGGTGCGCTTCTTCAGGTCGATCTGGGTTAGCGCGCCGCTCAGCTTGCCGGCCTTGGGTGCCGTCTTGACCGGGACGCCGCTGTGCACCTTGCCACGGCTGCTCGCCGCCAGGGCAGCCGGGCCGCCCACCAGAGTGATCAGGAGCGCAACGAGCGGAACGGTAGAACGGGTAGCGTGAAGCATCCTTGCTTCTCCTCTCGAAATGGCCTCGATCGGTCGCTCTACGAACGCGACGCCGGGGGCTTGTCGATGCGACGGATTTCGTCCTCGATTCCGTTCATGCCCTTCTTGAACTCGTGCAGGCCGCGGCCGAGGCTGCGCATCACGTCCGGCACCCTGTTGCCGAAGAGCAGCAGGGTGACCATCGCGACAAGAATCATCTCGCCATAGCCGATGCCGAACATAGCCGAAGACCTCACTTTCTTCAACGCGGGAAGGGAACGTAGGGTGGGGAAAGGCACCAGGTGGGATCGCGAGGCGAGTACGATGATACCATACGGGCGGCGTGCCGGCTAGCGATGCCTGCGGCATAGTGACACTGGGTAAGCCGAACTGGCAGCGGGACGAGTGCGGCGCCACCCGCGCTACCGGCTGTCGTCCATGATCCAGCGGTAGAGCCAGCCGACCACCACGCCGACCACCACGAGCACCCAAACGCCGAGCGCCAGGGCACGGCCGGACCACCGCGCCAGAAGAACCACCGTGTCCATCATGATGCAAGTGTTCCTTCGTCGTCTTTCGTGCTCACGCCGAACAGCCGCTTGAGCGCGTCGAGCAGCCCGTGCGGGGCGCCGTCGGCGGCGGCCGAGCGCAGCGCGGAGATGGGCGAGTGCAGCAGCTTGTTCTGGAATCGCTCGAAGGCGTGGGCAACCGCCGCGCGGTCTTCCGGGGTCAGGCCGGGGCGCTCGGCGTACAACCGCGCCAGCTCCGCCTCGCGTCGCGCGTCCCATTCGCGGCGGAGCTGCGAGATCACCGGGCCCGAGTGCCGCTGGTGCTCCAGATCCTTGAGGAACACGACCACTTGCCGGTCGATGATCGCCTGGGCCTTGAGCACCTCTTGCTCGCGCGCGCGCAGGTTCTTGGCCCGCTCGCGCTCGAGGTCGTCGATGTTGTAAAGATACACGTTCTCGAGGTCGCCGACGTCCGGCGCGAAATCGCGCGGCACGGCGATGTCGATGATGAACACCGGTTGGTTGCCGCGTCGCCGCATCACCTCGGCGAAGCGCTGGCGGCCGACAAGCGGCTCGGGCGATCCGGTTGTGCTCAGCACCAGGTCAGACGCCGCGAGCCAGTCGTCCAGCCGTTCGAACGGCACTGGCTGACCGTTCCAGCGCAGCGCCGCCTCGGCCGCTTTCCCCGGGCTGCGGTTGGTGATCAGGATTCGCCCGGGGTGCAGCGCGCAGAGGTACTCGAGCGTCAGCTCGCCCATCTTGCCCGCCCCGATCACCAGCACCGTCTTGTGAGGGAACTGGGACGCCTCGAAGATCTCGCAGGCGAACTGCACCGCCACGCTCGACACCGACACCTTCTTCTGCGCGATCTGGGTGGCGCTGTGGATCTGCTTGCCGACCGCAATCGCCCGGTTGAAGAGCGTGTTCATGAGCGGGCCGGTCAGGCCGCGCTCGCGGGCCACGCGGTGCGCGTCCTTCACCTGACCAAGGATCTGGCTCTCGCCCGGCACCATGCTGTCCAGGCTGCCCGATACGGTGAAGAGGTGCCGCACGGCGTCGCGGTCGATCTTGTCGTAGAGGTGCGGCCGGAACGGGGACGCATCGGCGCCGTGGCAGCCGGCGAGGAACGCGGCGAGCTGATCCGCATCGGGCACCAGCCCCGGCTGCTCGCTCGCCGCGTACAGCTCCACACGGTTGCACGTGCTGAGCAGCACCGCCTCGACTTCGGGGTAGCGATCCGCGAAGGCCGCCAGCGCCGTGCCGACCGTGCGCGCGTCGAAGGCCAGCCGTTCCCGAACGGCGACGGGGGCGGACCGGTGGTTACATCCGACGAGGACGAGTCTCACGGTCGCCCCCTGGATGCGAGCCACTCGGGACGCGCGTCGGCCACATTCGCAAGTGTTCCCGAGCCACCGGCCGTGGCACAGCTACCAGGGGACGCCAGCGACAGGGACCCAGAGTAGAAACGCGGTCGGGCGGCTGTTCGGCGCGGTCGCTCGGTGACGGCTTCGTGCCAGGAGCTGAAGAGCAGGTGCACGCCGACGATGGTGAACAGCAGCAGCGCGAACGCGACGATGGTGAGGATCGCCAGGCGGCGTCCGCGCAGCCGCGGCTCGCGCCGCACCAGCACCAGCACGCCCAGCATGACCCAGAGCGTTACAGCACTGACGATCTTGGGATCACTCCAGCGGATGGCCGCGTTGCCGCGCCGCAGCTCGCCGGCCGCCAGCAAGAAGCCCACGCCCAGGCCGAGCGTGAGCAGCAGGAACGCAAAGGCGAGCGCCGTCCGGTTCACGCGGTCGAGCAGCTCCAGGCTGGGCAGGTCCATGCCGTCCGCCGCAAGGTGCTTGGCCTTGAGCCGCGCAGCCTGGACCAGGTACATGAGCCCGGCCAGGAACGCCGCCGCGACGGCGAGCGCGCCGGCCGCGAGCACCGCGCCGTGCGCCGGACCCCACACTTGCGTCCACCCCTCGAGCGTACGCCGGTTGTCCTCGCCCAGGAACCAGGCGAAGCCGATCAGGCCCAGCACCACCGGCAGCACGAAAACACCCAGCCCCACGGTTGGGTAGTGCCACTGCAGGAAGAGGTAGGCGACGGCCAGGACCCAGGCCACGACCAGCAGGGAATCGAACCCGGTCGACAGCGGGATCACGTCGCGGCCGAGCGACCGGTAGGCCAGGTAGTGGGTGTGCGCGGCGCCGCCCGCGGCGGCACAGCCGCGCGAGAGGGGTCGCCGCCACCTGCTCTCGACGCAGCAAGCGGACGCCTCGGCGGCGAGCGCCGCCGCGTAGCTGGCTCCGAAACAAAACAGCTTCACGCCTTCGACGAGCATGGCCAGCGTCCGTGGTCCGTGGTCCGTTGTCCGTGGTCCGTTGCCAGGCCTACGCGGGGTTATGTCACCACCCCCCACCCTAAGCGATCGGCTCGGGGCCCTCTTCGAGGCCGAATTCGCGCAGCTTCTTGTGCAGGGTGTTGCGGTTGATCCCGAGCCGTGCGGCGGCCTTGATCTGAATGCCCGCCGCGTCCGCCAGCACCTGCTCGATGAGCTCGCGCTCGACCCGGCCCACCACCTTTTGGTGCAGGCTGTCCTCGCCGGCCGGCGCGCGGGCTACCGCGTGCCGCACCAGCTCGCTGGCGAGCGTTTCCAGGTCGGTGCCACGCGCGCGGATCGATCGGGGCGGGGCCAGGCCGCGCACGCGCGGCGGCAGGTCCTCGGGGCCGATCTCGTCCCGAGCGCAGAGCACGACCGCCCGTTCGATGTTGTTCTCGAGCTCCCGGACATTGCCAAGCCAGTCGTAGTGCGCCAGCAGGTCCATCGCCTCGCGCCCCACCCGGATGGGGTCGCGATCGTTCTCCTCGCAGTACTTCGCCACGAAGTGCTCGGCGAGCGCCGGGATGTCGCCGCGCCGCTCGCGCAGCGGGGGCAGGTCGATCTGTACAACGTTCAGCCGATAGTACAGATCCTCGCGGAACCGCCCCGCCTCAATCTCGATTTCCAGGTCCCGGTTCGTGGCAGCAATCACCCGCGTATCGACGTGCACCGTGTGGGTGTCGCCCACGCGCTCGAATTCCCCCTCCTGCAGGATGCGGAGCAGCTTGACCTGCAGCTTCTCGCTGGCCGTCGAAACCTCGTCGAGGAAAATCGTGCCGGTATGGGCCGCCTCGAAACGGCCGGTTCGGTTGGTGATGGCGCCGGTGAACGACCCCTTCACGTGCCCGAACAGCTCGCTCTCCAGCAGGTTTTCGCTGAACGCGCCGCAGTTGACGCGGATGAACGGGCCGCTGGCGCGGCCGCTCAGCGTGTGCAGGGCGCGGGCGATGAGCTCCTTGCCGGTCCCGGTCTCGCCGACCAGCAGCACGCTCGCCGAACTGCCGGCAACCTGCCGCGTGGTGCGGTAGACCTGCTGCATCGCGGCGCTCGTTCCGATGATGCCAGCGAGCGGCGCGGTTGCGGGCGGGTCCGTTCGTGATCGGTTCGGGCTTTGCATCGGTCGGTCCGGACCAACCGGGCGGGAGACGCGGGGGAGCGGCGGAACCAGACGGCCGCTCGGCATGCTTGGGACGATCCGGCGTGAGCCGCCGAGCGGGACAAGCGGCAGGCGCGACGGCGAGACCCCGGTGCGTTGTTACGGCTCAGCCTTCGGCGGCGGCTCGACAGGCGGCGCCGGGACGCCGGCCGAGTCTGCCGGCGCAGCCGCGGGCTCGGGGCTGGCCGCCGGTCTTTCTCCGGGAGTA
>JBGPMX010000427.1:0-4990 GCA_041487215.1 Planctomycetia bacterium
GGCTCGTGTGCAATGGCCGGCCACGGACCAATCGGAAGCGTCCGCGAGGCTGGCGAAGATTCGAGGTGCTGCGTGACTACGAAGTGCGGCTTCACCTGGCGCTACGCCCTTCCGCTCGCGCTTGTCGCGTGGGTACAAGCGGGTTGCACGTCGGTGCATCGCGTCGGGTTGGCCGACACGGCCGGCGACGCTGCCGCGTCTTTCTGCTCGGGGCCGGTGCACCAGGCGGCCATGACGGACCCGGCGAACGGCGCGCCTGCGCCATCGAGCGCGCATAGCACGGAGCGGCCTGGCGCTGGACCGCGTACCGGTACGGCGGCGGACGAGGCTCCGCGGTCTCTGCCGATCGACCTGCCGACTGCCCTTCGTCTCGGGAATGCGAACAACCTCGAGATCGCGCTGGCGCGCGAGCGGATCAACGCGGCGCTGGCGCGGCTCGAGTCGGCCGAGGTGCTCTGGCTGCCCGACCTGGCGGCCGCCTCGGACTATGCCCGTCATGACGGGCAGATCCAGCGCAGCACGGGGGAGGTGTTCGACGCGCACCGCAGCTCGCTCTATGTGCGGGGCGGCCCGGTTCTCTCGGTGGATCTCGCCGACGCGCTCTACGAGCCGCTGGTGGGGCGGCAATTCCTGCGCGCCGACGAGGCGGGGGCCGAGGCGACGACCAACCAGGTGCTGCTGCGCATCGCCGAGGCCTACCTGGAGCTCCTCCAGGCGCAGGCGAGCATCGCCGTCGCCGAGGAGACGGAGCGGAACGCCGCCGAGCTGGCGCGGCTGACCGAGGAGTTTGCCAAACAGGGGGCGGGCTTGCCCTCCGACGCCGCGCGGGCCCAGGCCGATCTGGGCATCCGGCACCAGGAGGCGATCCTGGCGCGCGAGCGGGTCGTGCTCGCGTCCGCCAAGCTGATCCAGGCGCTCCGGCTCGACCCGCAGCTGCGGCTGGCGCCGCAAGAACCGAGTGTCGTAGCGATCGAACTGGTCCCGGACGAGCGCGCACTGCGTGACCTGATCGCCGACGCGCTCGAGAGCCGGCCCGAGCTGACGCAGCAGCAAGCGATCGTGCAGGCGACGATCGCGCGGCTGCGCGAGGCGACCTACGGGCCGCTCATCCCCAGCGTGCTCTTGAGCTACCAGAGCGGCGGCTTCGGCGGCGGCCGCAACGACTTCTTCGGCAACTTCGCCGAGCGCGAGGACTTCGCCGCATCCGCCGTGTGGGAGCTGCACAACCTGGGCTTCGGCGATCGCTCGCTGCGCCGGCTGCGTGAGAGCGAGTTGAACGACGCGCGCCTGCGGGCGCTGCTGATTGCGGACCGCGTGGCTGCCGAGGTCGTCACCGCCCACGAGGAGGTGCAGTCCGGTCGCAAGCAGATGGACGTGACGCAGGAGACGGTAGGGGCCGCGCTGCGCTCGTTCGAGCTCAACATGGAGCGGATCCGCGGTGGCGCCGGCCTGCCGATCGAGGCGCTGCAATCTATCCAGGCGCTCGACCGCGCCCGGCTAGACTATCTTGATGCCGTGATCGCGTATGACCGCGCACAGTTCCGGTTGCTCACCGCGCTGGGCAACCGGCCGGTGGCCCCGCCCGAGAACGGCGAGCTCGTGCCCTCGCCTGCCGCTGCGCCGCCTGCCATGCCGGGCGCAGACCCGTAGGGGTCCGACCGCCGCGCGATGAGCGAAGGTCCCCGCGCTGGCCACATACCCTCTCCACCGTGGGCTGATGAAAAACCCGCGTTTTCCAGCTCAATTCCGCGTTCTATTCGAACCTGCGAATTCGTACGAGATCGTTGCGCACGGCACGGCTGATACCCCCCCTTCCCCCCCTTGCGAAGGGGGGGACAAGGGGGGCGTCTCAGCCACCGTTGGTAGTGACCGCATTCATGCGGTGTTCGTAATGACCGCATTCATGCCCGAGGGAACCCGCCTCGTATCGACACGGGCTCTGATACCCCCTTTTCCTTCCCATGCGAAGCGGGGGCTGACATAGCCTCACTTCGGCCTCTTATGGCGTGCCGGTGCCGAGCAGGAACGACGCGAGTAGCAGGGCCAGCACGATGGACGTAATCGCCACGAACGTCCCGTCCCTCTCGTGGACGAACACGACGATGGATACCGCCACCCGCAGGATCGGCGTGGCGATGAGCAAGAGGAGGCCGACCATCACCAGGCCCTGCCCGCGCCGCTGCGCGGCTGACAAGAGGACGTCGGGCAGCGTGTGTGGAAAAGCGGCGCCGGGCTGCGTGAGCCGCCCGAGCTCGCTCGGCGAGCTCAGGTACTCCGCGTGGTGCACGAAGCTTAGCACCAGGCCGGCCACGACGATGGCCAGGCTGGAAACAACTCCGGCGCGAAGAAGGGTACTGATCACGAGCTCGACGCGGCGCACCTCCGCCGCGTTCCGCCAGGCGCCGCCCGCCGTCTCGCTGCCTCGGGGCGCGTTCATCGCACGCCTTTCAGGAACATTTCCAGAGAGATCCAGAGCAGCACGGCGACGAACATCGCCCGGATGAGCCGGCTCTCTACGCGTGCCAGGAAGTGCGCGCCGGCCGTTGCACCCAGCAGGACGCCCGCCGCGACCGGGGCGGTCACGAAGGGATCGATGTCGCCGCGCGCGAAGTACACCCCGGCGCTCGCCGCCGCGGTCACCCCGATCATGAAATTGCTGGTCGCGGTCGAAACCTTGATCGGCAGCCGCATCGCGATGTCCATCGCCGGCACTTTGAGCGCGCCCGAGCCGATGCCGAGCAGGCCGCTGACGATCCCCGCGACGTACATGAGCACGAGGCCGAGCTTGATCCGGGTCACGCGGTAGCACACCTCTTGTCCCAGCGCGTCGTCCCGGTAGCAGCCGTGCAGCGCGAGGCGGTCCGCCAGGGGATCGGCGGGCGCACTCGGCGCCGCGACCTCATCGCGGTGCCGCTTGCGGAACATGGCCAATGCAGAGTAGGCCAGGATGACGGCGAAGGTGAGGTACAGCCAGCGGCCGTGTACGACGCCGGCGAGATACGCGCCGGTGATGGCACCGCTGGTGGTCCCCAGCTCGAGCAGCATGGCGACCCGCAGATTTGTCATGTGCTCGCGGACGTACGCGGCCGCGGCGCCGCTCGAGGTGGCGATAACGGAAACGATCGACGCGCCGATGGCGTAGCGGATATCGACGCCGAAAATCAGGGTCAGCGCCGGGATGACGATGATGCCGCCGCCCAGTCCGAGCAAGGACCCGAACACACCGGCAACGCCGGAGACGACGAACACCGCCAAAGCGAATTCGAGAGGAGTCATCGTGACTCATCGTAACGCGGCCTTCGGCCGCAGGGAAACGCAAGCAAAGGTGCGGTCACGCTCCGCGCGTGCAATGTCTTCGCGGTAGCGTTCGTCGTCGCCGCGGGTATTACGCCGTCAGGATCACGGCAGCACGAACTCGTGCTCGGGGCTCCGCACCGTCAGGACGGGGCAGGGGGCGTTGCGCACAACCCGCTCGGCCACGTTGCCCAGCATCAGGTGCGCGACGGGACCGTGCCCGTGGCTCCCCATCACGATCAGGTCGATCGACTCTTCTCGGGCGTAGTGCACGATCTCCAGGAACGGGGTCCCCTGTCGGACAACGAGCCTGGCCCGGTAGCTCGCCTGCTCCGCGTCGCTGAGCGCGCCCCTCAGCCGCTCGGCCGCCGCTCGTTCGATACGTGCCAGGAAGTCCGGCGCCAGGACGTAGCTGTCGGCCATGGCCGGCGCGACGGACAGCGGGCTCTCGAGCACGTGCAGCAGGTGGAGCGATGCCCTGAACGCTTCCGCGAGCGCCTTGCCGTAGCGCAGCGCCGAGTCGGACACCGCGCTGAAGTCGCTGGGCACCAGGATTCGCTGCATCGCGAACACAGGATCCATCGGTCATCCCGAGCGGGGCGAAGCATTCCCCGGTTGGAGTTATTTGCGAACGCACGCTGAGTCTTAAGGAGGTCCGCAGACGAACGGAGGCTGCCGATCGGGCGTACGTCAGGCTTTCCAGCCTGACAAGACCCATGCCGAACAGAGTCAGGCTAGAAAGCCAGCCCTACCTCTTGCTGCGAGCCTACTTTAGTTGGCGGCGGCGTGCGCGGGTGTGCGCGATCCCTCCGCCGGCTTGCCGCCCGCCACTTGCGACGCCGCGATTCGGGCGGCTCGGAGCGGCTGCCCCTCAGCGATCTCCCCCTTGTTGCTCAGCACGATTTCCTCGTCCCCGCGCAGCCCCTTGAGGATCTGGACCACGACGCCGTCGTCGTAGCCGGTCTGGACGGGCACCTGGCGCGCCGTGCCGCGTTCGATGAGGATGATGTGCGGCTCTCCCTGGATGGAGTAGATGGCGCTGGCCGGCACGGTGAGCGCCTGCTTCAGGTCCTCGATCACCAGGGCGACGTTACCGTACATGCCGGGGTAGAGCCGCCCCGTCGGGTTGTCGATGTCGATCTCGACGCGCATGGTACGAGACTGCTCGTCGAGCGCGTGGGAGAAGCGGGCGACGTGCCCCTCGACCCCCGCGCCGTCGAGCGCGCTCAGGCGCATGCTCGCCCGGCAGCCGAGCTGCACGCGGAGCACCTCGCGCTCGGGAACCTGCATGACGACGGTCACAACGTCGGTGCGTGCCAGCGTGAAGATCGCCGTGCTGCGGTCGCTGCTCGGGCTGTGCACGTAGGCTCCCTCGTCCACGTTCCGCCGCGTGATGATGCCGTCGAACGGGGCGCGAACCTGAGCGAACTCGAGCGTCACGCGGGTCCGTTCGCTGTCCGCGCGAGTCACGGCCACGCGTGCGATCTTGGTTCTCTCGTCCGCCTTGGCCGTTTCGAGTTTTGCCGCGAGGACCACGCGTTGCCCCTGGACCGCCTTGAGCTTGGCCCGGCTGCTTTCGCAGGCCGCGAGCGCCGCGTTCAGCTGCTCGGTCGTCTCGTCGGCGAGTTCCTGGGTTGTCGCGCTGTTGCTGGCCAGGCGGCAGTACCGCTCGGCCTGCTGGTTGCGGAACGTGCCC
>JBGPMX010000428.1:0-4981 GCA_041487215.1 Planctomycetia bacterium
GCGTCAAGCTTTTCCCTTCGTCGTGTGCGCCGTGATCCCCGCGTCCTTAAGGGCGCTCATCAGGTCGTGCATCGTAACCTTGTGATCGCCCGTGAGCTGCACGTGGATCTCGTCCTTCTGCGCATCGGCCTTGGTGCCGCCTGCGCTGACTCCTTTCACCTTCTGCACAGCCTTCTCGGCCTTCTCCGCCTCGCTCTTGTCCTTGAGGTCGGCGAAGAGCACGATGGTCAAGCCGGGGGCGACCTTCGCCTTGTGCGGCGTGTTCGCCTCTTTGACCTTCTCCGCGGCCTTGCTCAGATCCGCGTTCTCATCGGCGGTTGCGACCACCCGTGCCGGCGTCTCGCCGCCGGGCTTGATGCCGCCTTCCACTGTCAGGCCGCCCTCACCGAGGGCGGTGGCAAGTGCCTTGGCACATCCGGGTCAGACGGCCCCTTTCAGGTCGAGCGTCACTTTCCCCTTGTCGGCGGCCCAAACCATGCCCGTCAGCAGCACGGGCACGGCTACCAGAAGCAACTTTCTCATGGTGTTGTCTCCTCGGCCAAAAAAAACGCCAGAGAGCCCCACGGACGAACACCATTATAGCGCGGCCGACTCCCGATGTCTCGACTCCGGTTCGGCGGGTGCTCCCCCAACCTTCCTCCACAGATCCGTGAGCAGGAGAGTGGGGGACGGGGGACGGGCGGCTCGCCCGAGGCCGGGCGCTTACGCTTCCGGTTCGGCTGGCGCTCCCCTGCCCTCTCCCTAATCTCTCGGGCGCCGTGAGATTCTCCTTGCCTTCCCCCAAGAGCCGCGTTCCAATGAGATCCTCGTCCGATACCCGAGGAATGCCGCGTTGCGTCCTCGTCTGTTCCAATCTGTGCGGGTGTTGCGAGCGGCCGCGCCGCTCGCCGCGTGCTGTCTCGTCTGGATCGCTTCCCAGGAATGCCGCGCGGATTGCCACGACGATCACGCGTTGCTCGATGCCGCCGCGATCCTGTCGCAAAGCGACGGCCCAGGCGAACAGCCGGTTAGCGACGGTGTGCAACGTTTGATCCGCGCCCTGCGCCTGACACGCGCGCCGTGCGACGCCGGCACCCCGCTTGCGCCGTCGAGCGATAGCGGCTCCAGCGACATGATCCCTGCGGCATTCGTAGGATTGCCTGCCGCGACCCTGCGGGGTTGCTGCGATCTCGCTACCCCTTCTCTTGTCCCCACCTGGCTCGCCGATCCACTGCATCGTCCCCCGCGAGCGGCCTGAAGCGTCACGCCCCTTGATGCTGCGCGGTGGGCGGTCACGCCCGCCGGCCCGGAGACCGTTTCGCGGTCGCGCGCGGCCGTCTCAACGCGTCCAGCAACAAGCGAGGCCCCGGGAGCCGCTCGGCCGAGCGCTCCGCCGCCGCGTCCTCGAGCGAGGCCTGGCATCGCGCACGGCGGCCGCGCGACGCGTCGCATGATTCCGCTCCTCGCTGCCCCCGGTTCGGCTTCGTGACGCAACACCCGGTGCGGTGCGGCATGCGCCGGCTCGCTACGGGCCGATCCCCCGCATTGTTTTCGGTTCGTCTTCGTTTTCGTTCGGAACGAGCACACGAGGCGGCAGGCAGTCATTACTCTTATCGCTTTTTCTTGGCTGGAAAAACGCCCATGAGAAACAATCCCCAGCGCGGTTTTACGCTCATCGAATTGCTGGTCGTGATCGCGATCATCGCGATCCTGATCGCGCTCCTGCTGCCCGCCGTTCAGATGGCGCGCGAGGCGGCACGCCGCACCCAGTGCCGCAACAACCTGAAGCAGATCGGCCTGGCCATTCAGAACTACCACGACACACACAACAGTCTCCCCTTCGGGAAAGGGAACGACTACCGGTCGGTGATGCCCACGGTCCCTGTGTATCCCCGGTGGTCCGCTCACTCGATGATCCTCCCGGAGCTCGGCCAGGCGAACCTGTACAACGCCATCAACTTCGATTTCCCGCCGGAGACGCCGGGAATGGGAGGGGTGGTCGCGTTCATGCCCGCTTACCAGAATCCGAACCGGGAGAACGCGGACGCATCCCGCACACCGCTCGACGCCTTCCTGTGCCCCTCGGACCTCACGGTCGCCGGAGACTGGAAGGGGCAGAACAACTACGCGTCGAATCAGGGGGGCTGGCTGTGCGACCGCAACGACACCACCACCGGCGCGGTCGTGGCACCGAATGAAACGC
Source organism: Planctomycetia bacterium (assembly GCA_041487215.1). Classification (GTDB taxonomy): domain Bacteria; phylum Planctomycetota; class Planctomycetia; order JALXBF01; family JBGPMX01; genus JBGPMX01. The sequence goes on from JBGPMX010000428.1 coordinate 2,183, forward strand.
AGACCGGTGTCTTCTATTACCTCAGCCACCTGCGGCTGCGCGACATCGAGGACGGCACCAGCCAGACGGCTTTCTTCAGCGAGAAGATCCGCGGGCAGGGCATGCCCGACCCACGCAGCGACATGTTCGTGATTCCCAACCAGGCGTCGCTCGATCTGACATACCAGCAGTGCCAGAACACCGCCGCGCTCACGGCGGTCCCCTTGACCAGCAAGTGGGGCTGGAGCTGGGTCATGGGAGAGAACTGCTGCACGCTGTACAACCACGTCGCCGGCCCGAACCAGAACACGTGCGCGGGTCTCCCCTTCCCCGGAACGATGACGAACATGGCGATGCAGGTACCGCCTTCCAGCCGGCATCCGGGCGGGGTCAATGTTCTCATGGGAGACGGCTCGGTCCGGTTCATCGGTGACAAGATCGATCTGCCGGTGTGGCGCGCGATGGGGACCCGCGCGGGGCACGAGCAGGTCTCGAGCAGTGACTACTAAGGACCGGTGCCCATGCGTCGTCATCGCCAGGGGAGACCCGCCTGGTTCTTGGTGCTCGTTGTCGCGGCCAGCTGCACCGGCCGTGATGCGCCGCTCGAACGTTACCGCCCGGACGCGGCGGTCGCTCGCGCTGCGCTGGACCAGGCGTTGGCCGCCTGGCAGCGCGGCGATGCACTGCCGCTGAGCGGCGAGGCCGCACCGGGCGTGCACGTCGTCGACACGCACCGCACGCGCGGGCAGAGGCTCGAGCGCTATGAGATCGTCGGCGAGCTGCCCGACGACAACGTGCGCCGTTTCGCCGTGCGGCTCACGCTGGCCAGCCCGGCGGCGCAGCGCACGGTGTGCTACATGATCGTCGGCATCGAGCCGATCTGGGTCTTTCACGAGGACGACCTCGCCATGGTCTCGCATTGGGAGTGCCCGATGCCCGAGACCGCTTCGAGCGCTCAAGCCGGGGCTTCGACCGCATCGGCGGAGGGGCGCTGAGACTGCTCGCCCGGATCACGAAGATGGAAAGATCAACAGCGGGAATCGAGCGTGTGACTTCGAACGGGGAGCGGCGGTCGCTCGGCGCCCGCCTGCGTGTCGCCGCACGGATCCTGCAGGTCCGTCTGCGGTTTCTCGCCGTGCTCCTTGCCGCGTTCGTCGTGGTCGGTGAATGGGACGTGATCCGCAACTACTGGGAACGCCTCACGCGCGGGCGCGCCTCGCTGGACCTGGCTGCGAGCGCGGTGTCGGCCGACACCGAGTACTTCTGCCCGATGGACCCCGGCGTCGTCTCCGTCTGGCCGGGCAAGTGCGGCGTCTGCAACATGCCGCTGGTCCGCCGCGCACGCGGCGAACCGGTCGCCCTGCCCGGCGGCGCCATCGCCCGCATGCAACTCTCCCCGTATCGCCTCCAGCTGGGGGGGATCGAAACATCGCCCGTCACCTACCGGCCGCTCGAGCGCGAGCGCCGCGCCTGCGGGTTCGTCCGGTCCGGACCGCCAGCGACCGCGATCGCCCAATCCGTTGACGCTTCCCGCATGCCCCCCCCGTCAAACGCAGGCGTGATACCCCCCCTTCCCCCCCTTGCCAAGGGGGGGACAAGGGGGGGCGACCGTGCCCCCCATGAGAAGGATGCGGACGCGTCCCCGAGCGGGGATACGGACGCATCCGCCGAGTCTGATACGCACGCATCCGCCAAGCGCGATGCGGACGCGGAGCGCCCGCACGGCACGCACGTGATCGTTGACGCGTCCCAGAGAGATGCCGCCTTCTTCGAAGCGGGGCGCAGCGTCGAGCTCACGAGCGACGCGGTACCGGGCGCCACGCCGTGGCGGGGCACGGTGCTGCGCGTGGCCAGCGACAGCCCAGCCGCGTCGCTCCGCGTGGTCATCACCATTGACGATCCCCGCTCACTGCTCGAACCGGGAATGCTCGCGACGGTCCGCGCACGCGTGCCCGTAGCCGAAACTGAACCGTTCCGGTCCATGCCCAGCGAACCCCCGCCCATCGATCCCGCCGAACCGCGCACGGTCTTTGTGTGCTCCGAGCACGCCGACCTGGTCCGGCTCGAGCCCGGCCCGTGCCCGCGCGGCAAGAACGAGCTCGAACGCAGGGAGCTCGCCGACAACCAGCGCGTCCGCTGGTGGTGCCCGATGCACCCCGCCGTTACGGCCGACCACAGCGGGCAGACCTGCCCGAGCTGTGGCGGCATGAAGCTCGTTCCCCGTGTCATCGCCTACCGCCCCCGCGGGCAGGTGCTCGCCGTGCCGGACACCGCCGTGCTGGACACCGGGACAATAAGAATCGTGTACCTCGATCGTGGTGCGGGGATGTTCGACGCGGTCGAGGTCGTCGTCGGTCCGCGCGCCGGCGACAGCTACCCGGTCGTGGCGGGCGTGGAGGCGGGGCATCGCGTCGTCACGGCGGGCGCGGTGCTCATCGACGCGGAGACGAGGCTGAACCGCCGCGTGGCGGGGGACTACTTCGGCGCTCAGCGGTCGGCTGGCGTCGTGCCGGCGGGCGAGTCAGCCGGGACCGCTGCAGGCGATGCGCCGCCGCAGCGGCAGGCCCCGGCCAGCGAGGATCGCCCCACCAAGCCGAGCCCGCTCTCCGCCCAGGACCAGGCGCGCGCCGACCGGCAAAGGACTTGCCCGGTCTCTGGCAAGCCCCTCGGCTCGATGGGGCCGCCGCTACGTGTCGAGGTCGCGGGTCGCATCGTCTTCCTGTGCTGCGAGGGCTGCGAGCCGGAGCTGCGCGAACACCCGGACAAGTACCTGACGCGCACGGAGGCTCGCCCATGATCGAACGGATCATTGAGTTCTCC
>JBGPMX010000429.1:0-4972 GCA_041487215.1 Planctomycetia bacterium
CGGGCCCGAACGCGGAAACAAGATGATGGCCATAGAGCCGTGTGAGGGGGCGGATCGCCGAGCGAAGGCAGTGGACCTCGCTCGTGGGCAAGCCGTTCTTGACGTAGTGCCCCTCGGCGTGCGTGAGGTAGCGGTCGAACAGCTCGTTCACCGTGACGTCCGCGGGCCCGTTGGTGGGCAGCCGCCGGCCGTTGGCCTGCCATTCTCCGACGAGCCGGTCGTACTCGCCCCGGCTGGTCTTGGTGCCGTGGGGGCCAAGGTAGAAGTCGTGGCCGTCGAGCGTGACAACGGCCTGGCCGGAGCGGCGGTGACGACGATAGGACGGGACTCGGTGCTTGAGTGTCGGCATGTGCGGTTCTCCCAGCGCTTGCCAAAACGGTATGTACCGTTTTGGTGAGGCACTTTTGAGCCGCACTGCCCGACGCAGGCAGGTACGCTTCTCTAGCGTTCGGCGAGACTTACGACAAGTCGGGGCGACTGGATTCGAACCAGCGACTTCTTGGTCCCAAACCAAGCGCTCTGGCCAGGCTGAGCTACGCCCCGGGGAAACGGGCGAGACGCCACACGCCGCCAGCCGGCAAGGGCACCCACCCACAAGGTCCAATCCTACGGACCGCCTGCCGCCACGGTCAACCGCAAGTCGCGCCTCATCCGCCGCACGCCGCCGGGTGCCTGGTCTCAAGGAACAGATCCCGCACGCCGAGCGGCGCGTGCCGCGCGAAGAAACCGTCCACCTTTCCCGGCCATGCCGCTTTCACCTGTGCGAAACCGTCCGAGCCCGCGTCCAAGGCGACGAGCTCGACCCGTGCGCCCTCTTTCTCGAACGAAACCAGGGAAACGGCCCGGTCCCCCAGGCAAAACAGCGGCCCCGGTGGCCCCTCCGTCGCGTGCCCGGTCCGCAGGCCGAGCCCAAGCGCCGCGAGCGAATCCAAAGAGGAGGCCTCACTCCGGTCCGTCACCAGGCGAACGCAGTCCGAGCGGCCTTCGGCGTAGTGGCGGAGACAGAACTGCGTCTGCGCCGGCGGCAGCAGCGTGTTCACCACCCCGGTTAAAATCCCATGAGACCCCGCGAGATCGACAAGACGCCTGCGCTCGAGCGATTCCTCATCGGCCGGAGATCCGTGCGGGGCCGGCTGCATGAGGCCGGCGCGTGCGCCAACCCATGCGGCAGCAAGCTCCGCGGGCGCGGTGCGCCGCACCAGCCAAGGCGATCCCGTCTCGTGTCGCACGAGGATCACATCGGTCAGTCGAGCGCTCGGCACCCAACCGCTCGGCTCCAGCCATTCCTCCGGGGAAGCCAGCCAATGGGCGCCCGGCGGGCCGATCAAGACGCGTGCGAGCTCCGCGCAACGCGACTCGGTGTACACCCCGGCGGCAATGGCACGCCGCAGCTCCGCCGCGCTCCCCCATCGCGCCCGCTCGCGCTGCCACTCCCCCTCCCACACGACACCCTCGCTCGCGGCTGTCGCAGCGAGCGGGACGAGGTGCGGGTAGACCCGCAGCAATTCCGTCGACAGCCAGAAGCGAGCCTCCGCGCTCCTGGCCTCGGCCGACTCGGGAAGGATGATCGTGAGGTCGTCGCTCACCAGGGCGTTCGCTGGCTTGGCGCGGGCCAGCCCGTAGGCGTGAACGGTCTTGCCTTCCCCCGGCGCGCCCAGCAACCCGATGACTCGGGCCGGTCCGGACACCGGCTGGTATTCGGCGCACGAAGCCTCGACCGGCCACCAGGCGGGAGTCTTGCGCGACGCCGCGGCCCGCAGAGCGGCGTGCCGCACCAGAAACCAGCAGACCGCACGCAGGGTGTCGTAGCTCGTCCGTCGCGGCAGCCATGCGCGGCGCGCCGACGGCGCGAGCACCGCCGTGGCATGCGCGTGTTCGGAGCGTTCCGGGTCCGCCGCGCGAACCGCGCCGGGCATGGGGTCGGCACCGTCACCGACCAGGCCGTAGATAAAAAAGTCGCACGTACTGCCGGAAACCGCGGGCGGCCAGTGCGCGGCAAAGAGGTCCGCAGTCGCCCGGTCCTCTCCCACATAGTCGATGACGCACGGACCGATCTGAGCGCTGCGCCGTACGAGATCCGAACCCGCTCGGTCGGCTAGCTTCTCGATGATCGGCTCGGCGAGCTCACGCCATTCCTCAGCTGTGAGGAACCGCAGGGAAGGGTCGGAGTAGGCCATCGAAGGCGGGAGACGGCTTTTCGGCCGACGGGCGTCCCGACAACCGAGTGAGATGGGATGGCAGGCGGGTCCCCGCGCACGACGCGGGCGCGGTTCAAGATCGCTTCTTGGTTGAGTATTCGATCGTTATGACATATGTCGCGCTGTGATCCGTGCCCGGACGCGACCCGGTGCACTTGACCTCGCCCGAGCGGTCCTTCGCGCGGTCGGAAATCATTCGCGTGACAATCGGCTTCAGGTTCAGGGGCGTGCTGTCGAGCGGGCACTTCATTTCGAAGAGGGCGTAGGCATCCGGAGGAAGGTCGCGGCAGCGGCGCTGCACCCGCGCACCCGTCGCATCGAAGAACTCCACCTCGAGACGGATCTTCTTGACTTGCGGGAATCGCTCCGAAACGAGCCCGGCTTCGAGCTCCTGCTGGCGGCGTGCCTCGGCCTCGATCGACTGCTTGCTCTGATAAACCACGGAAGTGCCGTCCACCGAAAAGGTTAGCGATTTTTTGCGGAGTATCTGGAGGAACTGCCTCTGCCGTCGGGATAAAATCCTCAGCTTTTACCGACATTATTATACCCAGCCGGACGGCTTGCCAGTTGCGTTTTTAGCAAGTTTTCCAGCTGCGCTCGGTGCGCGGGATCCAAGCCCACCGACTGCCAGATGACCCGGCCGGATCGGTCCAGCAAGACCAGCGTCGGGTAGGCCGAGACGCCGAAGCTCTGGCGCAAGTCCGAGGGTTTGCCGTATTCCTCGCCCAGAAGGACCGGGTAGTTGATACCCAGGCGATCCCGAACCGCTTTGACCTCGGCTATTTGCTCGCCCGGCTCCGAGCCCGACTGTTCGCAGGCGATGCCCAACACCTGCAGCCCTTGCGCGCCGTAGCGCTTCTGCAGCTCGATCAGGTGCGGGACGGCTTTCATGCATGGCACACACCAGGTTCCGAAGAAATCCACCAGGATCAGCCGCCCGTTAAGCGAGCTGAATGTAACCGGTTGTTGGTCCAGGCCCTGGAGTTCGAAATCGTTCAAGCGATTCCCATCGAAGCTGCAGCTCGGTCCCTGATACACACGGGGCGCCACGATCGGCGGCTTGCTCTGAGGTCGGCTTGGCTCGAGTTCCAGCCGCGCGATGTTTGGCGGGTTACTCAGTTCGGCGGTCTTCGGCAGCGCAGCGATCTGCGTCGGCTGCGCCAGGGGGCGAGACGGATCGAATCGTGCGTCCGGCTTTCGATCGCGCAGTTCCGGCGGCTCCGCCTTGGAGAACTGCCGAGAGGCCAGGGCTTGGGGCGGGTCGACGTCCGAACTTCCCGAGTTCTGCTTCCGGCCCGGTCTCATGAGCGGCGTGGTGTCGCCCGTTTGCTCGCCGGCCTGTTGCCCGCGCACCGCCTGGCTGGGGGGCGGCGTGCGATGGACCGGCGGAGCCGGCATGTCCCAGGGGAAGTCCGGCTGGTTGTCGGCGATGACTTCGGCGAGGTTTTGCTTGTGGCGTGTGTCGTGGGAATCGCTTCGGCTCATGCGCGGCGGCGGGGGAGGAGCGGTGGTCGTTGCGTTGCCGCGAACGCCGGCGGCCGAGCGGGTCAACTGGATCACTACGTTCGAGTCGGGTGGGGTGGTCGCGGCGCGTCCGATCAGCACATCCGATGCGGTGGTGGCGCTGGCGAGGATCAGGTAGCGATGGCCTGGTACCAGGCCGGTTAGGCGGAAGTTGCCGTTGGCATCCGCCGTGCTCTCTACCTTGGTTCCACTGGTCATGACAGCGACGATGTGTGCGTGCGGCTGGGGGCGCGCCTGGGCATCGACCACACGGCCCGAGATGCCGGCGGGCGCGCCGCCGCGTGCTTCGGCGGAACTCATACCGACAGGCGCCGTTCGGCCGCGTGCTGGCGGCGCCGCCGGCTCGAACTGGAGCATTCGAGGGCCGGAGGGGGTTGCGCGTGCGGCGCGAGGCACCGGGGCCGAGGGAGCGGACGGTACGGCGGACGGCACGTAGCGCGGCGCAGCGAGCGGATTGGGGGGTCTGGGAGCCGAGCGGCATCCGGCGAGTGTCGACAATCCCAGCAAGCCACAGATAATTACACGGACCACAACCATGACCCGACCTCCTCCCGAGCAAGCTGGGATGAGTCGCGCACGCCGGTCGGGAACCGGGGTGCGCCCGATGGGCGAGCCGTTCCGGCTTGCGGTCAGAGTCGGATCCGTCCGAAGAGTTTCTCAGCGGGCCGTCAGGTGGGGGCGGCGGCCGGGCCGCCCTTTCCGGAGGCTTGTCTGCGGTTGCTGCGGGGCGCTCTCAATGCGTCCTTCACAAATCTTCCATGAAGCCGTCCGTGGCACTCGGAACCACTGACTCCATTCAGGTGCGGGGAGCTCGCCAGCATAACCTCCGCAATCTGAACGTAGATATTCCCCGGGATCGGCTGATCGTTATCACGGGCTTGAGTGGCTCCGGAAAAAGCTCGTTGGCCTACGACACGATTTTCGCGGAAGGACAACGGCGCTACATCGAGAGCCTTTCGGCGTTTGCCCGGCACTTCATCGGTGAGCTCGAGCGGCCTGACGTGGACGTGATCGAGGGGCTGCCCCCGACGATCAGCGTTGCGCAGGACACTACGAGCGTCAATCCCCGCAGCACCGTTGCCACCGTCACGGAGATCTACGACCACCTGCGGTTGCTGTACGCGCGGCTCGGCACGCCGCACTGCCCGGAGTGCGGGATCGCCGTGGGCCGCCAGACTCCCGAGCAGATCGTGAGCTCGGCGCTGGAGCTTGGCGCGGGCAGGAAGGTCATGGTGCTCGCGCCCATCATC
>JBGPMX010000430.1:0-4957 GCA_041487215.1 Planctomycetia bacterium
AAGGGATCCTCGGCGCCCCCTAGCATTTCTTCCATCCTCAGTCGGTCCTTTCCCAGCGCCGGCGGATGCAAAGACACACGCGAACGATCATCAATGCGTCAAAAAGCATAGCGCAACTTGGGGCAGCGTCAAGGAGTAAATCGCGCTTGGATGGGGAATTGTTCGCGAAGATCGGCCGTTCACCTGCGTTTCTTTAGCCCGACTGACCTGCGCGCGCCGTTCGTCCGCGGCAGCAACGCGGTTCGTCACGCCGGACGGCGTTGCTTGCTGCTCTCAGAGCAGCGCCGCCAGCCGCTCGCGCGACGCCCGTGCAATACCCTGGTGCAGGCTCGTTCCGTGCGTATCGATCGTGACGACCGCCGGGAAGTTCTTGACCCGGAACTCCCAGACCGCCTCGGGGCTGCCGAACTCTTCGAGCGTGACGCTCGGCACCTGCTGCACGCACTGCGCGTAGATCTGGGCGGCCCCGCCGATCGCGTGCAGGTACACGCAGCCGTAGTCCTGGCACGCCTGCTGGGTCTTCGCGCCCATGCCTCCCTTGCCGATCACCGCCCGGATGCCGAACCGCTGGATCACATCGGCCTGGTACGGCTCCTCGCGGATCGACGTGGTGGGGCCCGCCGCGACGACGCGGTACGCTCCGTTCTCCTCGAGCACGACCGGGCCGCAGTGGTAGATCACCCCGCCGCGGATGCGGTCCAGTTCGCCGCCATCGTGCAGGTACTTGTGTACCGCGTCGCGGCCGGTGTAGATCGTGCCGTTGAGCAGCACGATGTCCCCCGCCTTGAGCCGCCGCACGTCCGCCTCGCAGAGCGGGGTAGTGAGGACCACCACGTCGCCCGCCGGCATCTCAAGCGATGGGGCCGCCTCGGCGTGCTCGAACTCGTGCGGCCCCTGATACAGCCAGCGCTCCACCTTGCCGTTGCTGTCCAGGATCACGCCGCGGCGTCGGTAGGCCCAGCACATGTACGCCACGGTCAGGAAGAAGGAGGCCGGCAGGCGGTTGAGCGTGCCGATCTTGCAGCAGCCGACGGTGAACTTGCCGCTGAAGCCCATGGGGCCGATCTCCAGGCTGTTCGCGTCGCGCAGAATACGCGCTTCGAGCTCGGCCAGCTTCGAGTCGTGGTTCGTGTCATCGACCGTCCGGAGCAGCTGCCGTTTGGCGAACTCGTAACCGTTTGCCCGGTCGCCGCCGATGCAGACGCCGAGAAACCCGGGGCCGCACCCCTTCCCCTGGGCCTTCCAGACGGCGTCCAGGATGCAGGCGCGCACGCCCTCCAGGTTGCGGTCCATCCGCTTCCCCTCGATTTCGCTGGGCAAGCTGTACTGGGCGCTCATGTTCTCGCAGCCGCCCCCTTTCAGGATCAGGCGCACGTCGATGTGCGGCTCGCGAGTCTGCTCCCAGTGGAACACCGGGCTGCCCGGCCCGACGTTGTCCCCCGAGTTCTTGCCGGTGATGCTGTCCACCGAGTTCTGCCGCAGGTACCCCTTGGCGGTCGCCTGCGCGACCGCTTCGCGGCACAGATCGGCCAGCTCGAGCTGGTCCACCCCCTTGGGCGTTTCGATGTAGAACGTGATGGTCCCGGTGTCCTGGCAGATCGGCAGCGAGCGGGCCTTGGCCAGTCCGATGTTCCGCGCCACCAGATCGAGCGCGAAGTCCGCCTTCGAGCCCTTGGCCTCGAGCGCCCGCTGGAGTGTGATCACGTTCTCCACGTCGGGGGGCAGGAACGCGGACGTGCGGCGGATCAGTTCCAGGATATTCGAGCGGAAAGCGTCTCGGTTCATGAGGTCCTCGCCGGGGTGTTGCGTGCTCGGCTACCAGCCGATCGCCATGTTCGATTCAACCGCTCGGGTGGCTCCCTTGAGATCGGCACCGGTCTCGTGCATGTAGAGCCGGATGGCGTGCAGCTTGTCGCCGCGGGCCTTGGCCAGGCAGTCGCGTGCGATCGCACACGGATCCGACGGACCGCTGATGCCGAGCAGGTTCTTTGAGATCACCCAGACGTCCCGCGGCCGCTTGTGCAGACGCAACAGCTCCTCGCCGGGATAGTTCTGCTCCGCGATCTTGCGCGCGGTTCCCTCGTTATCTGCCCAGGCGATCATGATGTGCGCGTTCGTTTCGATCTCGTAAAGCGGCACGAGTTTTCTCCTGACAATCTTCGAGCCCTGCGATCGGCCGTGCGGTTCACGGCGACCCAATAGTATCAAACTCGGGTTTCGCCGGCAAAACGCGCGCTCACCCCGATAATGGGTCCGTTGGAAATGCGTCCCCGCGTTCGCCCCTTCGCAAGGGGGGCAGGGCGGGTATCCAGCCAGAGCGAGCAGAGTGTACCGAACGAGATCCTTCGCTGCGCTCGTGCCTCGCTCCGCTCAGGATGACAACTGTCAACTGTCATTTGTCATTCCAAGGATGACGGAGTAGTAGCTGCTCACTGGGTGAAGGATCGCGAGCCACGCGAGGAACCGCGTATAGCGAACCCGCTCGGCAACGGCCGTGCGGCCACCGAGTAGCCGAGCTCATAGAGCTCGTCGCGGGTTTGCCGGAACAGCATGAAGCTCTCGGGATAGACCCAGAGCGTGACCGCGAACTTTTTGGGCGCATGCCGGGCGAGCACGACGTGCCACTGCGAAGCGGCTTGGGACGCCGTCGCCGAGTCCTCGCCCCGTTGCGCATCGACCGGCTCCGCTTCCCAATCCACGAGCCGCGCGCGAAAACTGCCGGAACTGTACATCAGAGACTGCGTGAACGGGATCTCTTCCCGCGCCATGGTGAAGCGCAGGCGGAACCTGCCGATCGTGCCGGTCACCATCGTGGCCTCACCGTGGTCGCGCAGCTGCACCTCGCCCTGCTTTGCCATCCCCTTCGCGCGCTCGAGCAGCCCGTTCAGGTCGATCAGCGTGATGCGGCCCCCCCGCAGCTCGAAGTGTAACTCGTCGCCGTTCACCGGGCGGCTCAGCGGGCTGCGGTACACCAGCGGCCTGGGGTGTTCGGCGTTGTCGCCGAGCTCGCGCGTTTCCCGGTCAAGTGCGGCGAGCCGGGTGCGCGCCTCGCCGAGCGCCGCCTGGTCTTCGCTCAGCCGGTCGCGCTGGTCGGCCAGTTCGCGCCCGAGCGCGGCGTTGATCGATCGCAGTCGCTCGGTGTGCGATCGGTATTCGGCGAGTGCGGCGGTCTTCGCGAACGCATCCTCCGTCGATGCGTCGAGCTGCCGGGCGACTTGGACCTGTTCGAGCCGCAGGCGATCGAGCGCCGAGCGCGCCTCGGCGACCCGCTCGATCGTGTCCGCCCCCGAAGGAAGCAGCGGCAGCGGCGCTTTCGCCACGCGCAGGCCCACCAGCACGATGAGGATGATCAACACCCCCACCAGGTTGGCGGTGACGTCCAGGAAGGAATCGGAACCGAACCGGGGCTCCGATGCGGCGCTGCGTGGCACGGCGCTCCTCCCGCGATGGGTTGCCCGAATCCATCTGCCGTCAACAAACCATCAACATCTTTGCCGCGGCGCGTGGACGTTTGCACTCCCCGGCGTTCGGCACTGGTCTCCCGACCCCGCCTCTGTTCGGCTTCCGTTCGGCGCGGGTCTCCGTTCGGCGCGGGTCTGCCGACCCCGCCGTTGATCCTCCGTTCGGCGTGGGTCTGCCGACCCCGCCGTTGATCCGACCGCAGGTCTCACGGGCTCTTGCGCAATTCCGCGTCATCCGGTTCCGCTTCACCGCGCTTGCCCTCAGGGCCATTGCGTCCAGACCATCCGGTCTAAAACTGGATGTTCATTCTGCCCGCTTTCCTCGCGCGGCGGGGCGACCCCTTCGAGCAGACCGTCTTCGGTCGCGTCCTCGAACGCCGGCTCATGATCGACCTCCAGGTCGCTGCCGACGAGCGCCAGCCGCAGCCGGTAGTAGGTGTCGAGCGCGTCGGGGGGCACGCGACAAACCAGCCGCGGCAGCCAGCGGAACAGCCGGCCCGCGTCGCTCCACGAGGCACGCTGCCGCGCGATTTCGTCTTGAATCATGCCGGCCGTGTCGGCGAGCGACCCTTCGCTTGGGATCGCGACCACACGCCGTTCGGGCCCGATGATCAACCGGTCCGCCAGGCAGTCGGCCGTGATGTTGCGTGGAATCGCGACCTTGGCCGACAGGTCGGCAAGACCAATCGGGCGCGGCGCTGGGGCGCCTTCCGAGCCGTTCGCCGGCCCGGCCAGGCGAGGGCCGGTGTTCGACAGCGCGGGCGGGCGTGTTGGCGGGCCCTCGGACCGCGGACCCGGTGCGAGCGGTTCCGATCTGCCGCCCGGGCGATCGGCGCGGGCCCCGAGCCCCGCCGGCTCCGCGCCGTCCGCCGCCTGCCGGTTGCCTCCTCGCGGAGCGAGCGCGGGGAGCTGCGCGCGCCCGGTGCCGGGGATCGTTCGCAAACCGCGCTCACCGCCGGCCAGGCCGGCCCCGACCGCGGCCTCCAGGGCCGCCAGGACGCTGCCGCGCGCGGCCGGATCGACTTCCGGGTAGCGCAGGATCCAATCGGATTCGATCAGGTCGTAGCCGAAGTCCAGACCCGCGCGTTCGAGTGTCGCGCGGGACGCGTAGTATCCCTCGATCCCTTCGGGACGGACCAGCAGTACCGGGTAGGGAGAGCGGTCCGCGTTCGGTAGGCCGTCCAGAGCGGTGCGGTCCGCGTAGAAGCCGGCCAGGGCCGCCAGTGCGCGCGGCAGCGGCGCGGCGGCGCCCTGGTCTGGATCGATGAGCGCGAGCGGAACGCCCACCCCCTCGGGCTGGAGGATCACGCCCCCGCGCACGCACTCGATATAGAGCGGACGCCGCACGGTGCCGCGCGCGCCCGGATGGATGATCGGCTCGAAGGTGCGGGAGGCGTTCGTGGCGTCGGCCCGGAGCTGGCCGCGCAGCCGCTCGATCTGCGCCATCTGCTCGGTGATCTCGGTCAGCTCGGCGAGGATCTCCGCCTGGCTGCGCG
>JBGPMX010000431.1:0-4932 GCA_041487215.1 Planctomycetia bacterium
TCGAGCTGGCCGCCGCAGTAGCCCACGCCTACCGATGCCAGGAGGGCGTTGGTGTTGCCGTCGTAGGTAAGGATCTGGCCGCCGAACCCGTTCGAAGCGTAGAAGCGGTTGGTCACCGGGTTCACGGTCGCGCCTGTCCCGGTCACCGAGGCGACCACGCTCGGACTCGACGGAGACGAAGCGTTGAGGACGAGAACGGGGTTCTGCGCATAGCCGCCGCCCACGTAGACCCGATCGGTGTTGGGATTCACCGCGATCTGGCTCACAGGCTGGCCGCCGATCGATACCGAGCCGAGCACGCTGGGTGCCGAAGCGATGCTGTAGCGCAGCAGCATGGCGTCGTTCTGTCCCACCGCGTTGCCCGCGGCGGAAGCGAAGCTGCTCGATTCACCGACGACGTACAGGTCCGTGCCGTCGCTGGCGACGCCGCTGGCGATGTCGTCACGAGCGCCGCCATAGAGTGTCTTGGACAACACGGCGCCGGTGGCGGGATCGATCTCCAGGAGCGCCACGTCCGCTCCCCCCGCTCCTTCGCTCCGCGTGGAGCCGGCCGCGAAGAGCCGGTTGCCCACGGCAACGACTCCGTTCAGCACGTCGATGCCGGCGCCGCCCGAGACGGTGGTCCAGAGCCGGTTCCCCAGCTCGTCGTACTTCTCGATCAGAAAGTTCTGGTCGCCGGTGGCTGGGTTGTACGTGTAGCCGACTGCGTAGAGCGCGTTGTTCAGGCTCGCCACAGCCTGGAACGATGCCCCGAGGCCGAGCGTGGTGTCGCGCCACCGCGCGGTGAGACCAAGGTTTGTGTTGTACCGCCAGATGACGGGCCGGCTGTTGAGGTTATCGCCGTCGACGGCCCATCCCGTGCTGCCCACAACATACACGTTGCCGTTCAGGACGGTCACGCCGTTGGCCGACGAGCCACCGGTGCTCGGGATAAAGCAGCTGGCGAGATTGATTCCGACGCTCGAATCGGTGGCCGCGGCAAGACGGTTGCCGAGCGAGTCGAATTTGGCGACCGTATAGGCGCCGTAGCTGCACGGCTGCCCGCTGCCCACCACGTAAACCACGGGCGAGCCGTTCTCGACGGCCGTTGTGATGCCTTGGCCGAACTCGACCCCGCCGTAGGAGAAGAGGTTCGGCATGGCGAACCAGGCTGATCCCTCCGGACCGGCTCCCGACGTGCCGTCGGCGGCATACCGGGCGACCAGCGTCTTCACCTCTTTGCCGCCGGCCGGATCGGACGACAGGCTGTAGTTCCAGCCCGTCGTATAGACGGCCTGGCCCGTCGCCGCGATGCCGAACAGATTGGTGCCGGACCGCACGGTTCTGGTCCAGGTCGGCGAAGTGCCGCCCGTGGGATAACGCGTGATGAATGCGCTATCTGCGCTGTTCTGGGACTGAGGCTGAAAGCTCCCCGCGATGAAAACGGCGTTGCCGTCGACGGCCAGGCCTGTGCCGCGCTGATCGCCCGCGCCGCCGAAGAAGGTGCCGCTCAGAAGCGTCGGGTTGCTCGACAGCAGCGTGCGCTCCTCGAGCTGCTCGATCAGTGCCGCCCGGTCCGGCCGCGTGCTCCGCCGGGCGTGGTCCGCGCGGCGGCGCGCGGGGCGGCTGGGACGGAACGAATCGCGTAGTATCCACGGGAGTGCCATGGGTGTCCTCCTTGACGTTCTGGCTTCGCAGGATTGAGGGCCGGGCGAGAAGCTCGGCTGGGTTCCGGATCGGGCGGCAAGCCGCCCGAGGGGGCGAAGCAATACTCGATGATCGCTTCCCGTGCAAGAGCAGTGCGCGGGGCGCGGGGGCCGCGGCGCGGGCGGCGCGCGCTGGGCCAGCGCGCGAACGAACCGGCAATGACGCCGTGCGGTCAGTTCTTGGGCGAACTGCCGACGGCGGGCGGTTCTTCGGCGCGGAGCCGGACGGCCACCGCTTCGGCGCGCGCGAAAGCGCGGATCAGGTTGCCGCCCAGGATCTTGCGGACGGCATCGTCCGAGTAGCCGCGATCGAGCAGTCCCTGCACGATGCGCGGGTAGGTGGAAACGTCCTCGAGCCCTTCGGGAGTCGAGTCGATGCCGTCGAAGTCGGAACCGATGCCGACGTGATCCGTCCCGGCCACGCGCGCGATGTGATCGATGTGTTCGAGCACCTCGGCGAGTGTGGCGCGTGGCAGCGGGTGCTCCGCGCGCCACGCGTTCAGCGCCTTCTCGAACGCGTCGTCGTCGTTCGCATATTGCTCACGCAGGGCTCGATACGTCGCACGGTTCTCCACCAGCATCCGCGCGGCGTCCGGGTCCACGAACCCGGGGAAGAAGTTCACCATCACCACGCCGCCGTTCTCCGCCACTAGCCGCAGCACGTCGTCCGGCACATTGCGCGGGTGCGGCGCAATCGCGAAGGCCGAGGAGTGCGAGGCGATCACGGGCGCGCGGCTCACGCCGAGCGCGGCACGCATCGTGTCCGCCGAGACGTGCGAGATATCGACCAGCATGCCCAGCCGGTTCATCTCGCGCACCACCTCTTCGCCGAACGGCGTGAGACCGCCATGCCGAGCTTCATCGGTGGCCGAATCAGCCCAGTCGAGCGTGTCGCTGTGGGTCAGCGTCATATAGCGGGCACCCAGCCGGTACAGCATGCGCAGCACGCCCAGCGAGTTCTCGATCGAGTGGCCCCCTTCGACGCCGATCAGCGAGGCGATCTTGCCCGACCGCGCGATCCGCTCGATATCGCCGGCCGAATACGCCATCTCGAATGCGTCCGGGTAGCGCTCGACCATGCGGTGCACCAGATCGATCTGCTCGAGCGTCGCCCGCGTGGCCCCGCCTCGCTTCGCCAGGTTGGCCGGCACGTAGACCGACCAGAACTGCCCCTTCACTCCCCCCGCGCGCAGCCGCGGGATATCCGTGTGATCATGGTCCAGCCGCCGCGCAATGTCGTGCTCCTCAAAACGGGAGTGCGCCTTGGTCCGCACCACCCAGGGCAGATCGTTGTGCCCGTCGATCAGGATCGACGAGTCGAGCAGTGCCCGCGCGTGCTCGGAGACCGGCGGCATCGGGCTCTTGGTTTGTGCCCCGCCTGCGGCGAAGACAACGAAGGGAACGAAACAGACTAGCGCAACGACGAGCGTTTTCATGACGGTAGCGTCCGGAGGGTCCAAACCATCGAGGTCTCGTACGCTACCACGCTGTGCCGAACCGAGCAATCTGAGCGAACGGTGGGTACTGGGTCAGTTTGGCTGATATCCCCCCTTGCTTAGGGGGGGCAAGGGGGGGTCGTTCCTCAAACTGACCCAGTACCGAACGGTGTGAGGGCAGGCCGGAAAAGCACGCCCTTCGAAGACTCAGGGACATGCCACCCCGAGGCTGTCACCCAGTCACCGTGTCACCCGGTCACCGTGTCAGTCTTGCGAGAGCGGCTGCTCCCAGTTCTTGATCTGCTGCTCGAGCTCTTCGAGGCTGAGCGGTGGTCCACCGGGCCACGCGGGCGGATCGGGTTCCGAGTGGTTGCGTGCGCGGGCGACCTCCTGCTCGAGCGACCGGATCCAGGCGGGCACATCGAGCCCCGCACCGCTCGGCTCGCTGGCGTAACGGGCCAGTTCGTCCTCGAAGCGCTGCCAAGCCTCCCGAGCGGCGGCCGGGTCGCCGTGCGATGCGGCGGCCACGGCGGGCGGGATGAGGGCTCGGATGCGGTCGAGCGCCAGGGGCTTCACGAAGCGTTCGCGGATTCGGTCGGCGACGGTGGGCAGCCGCACGCCGTGGGCCGCTTCGAGCGCGCGCAGCCGGGCGGCCATGCTATCGGCGACCGGGGCGGTCTTGTCCGCCAGCGCGTTCTGCCACGCGCGCGCCGCCGCGGTCTCGCCGCGCCGGGCAAGAATCTCGTGCGCCAGCACGACGGGTTGCAGGTTCCACTGCACGCGCTCGTAGCTCGCGCGGAGCCGCAGGAAATCGAACAGGATGAAGAATCGCTCACCGTAATCCGAGTGCGTCGTCGTGCTGTTGTAGTCCTTGTAGGCGTCGTAGTTCTCGAGGAAGACGCGGAGGATGAGCTGAAGGTCCTGCGCGGCCTGCTCGGGCGCGATGGTCTTGCCCAGCGCTTCCAGCAGCGGGATCGACTGCGCCTGCTCGGGGTTGTCCGCGGCGGAACGCAGCCACGCTTGCACGCCCTGGTCCACGATGGCGCGGAGGTTGGAGAACGTGAGGAAGCGGGGCGTGAAGAGCTCGTGACCGTACGACTCGATGAACCGCCGCACGCGGTCCCATGCCACGCCGTCCGCCAACTGCTCGGCGGACGAGAGTCGGACGGTGTGGCTGTGTTCGAGCCAGAGCTTCAGGAACGGTTCGACGACCGCTTCCATGTGCTCGAGGAGCAGCCCGCCGCCAGGGACGGCTCGGCCGCTCTCCACCAGGGCCTCGATGGTGCAGCGGAACCCGAGGCGGAAGAGCCGATCGAACTCGGTGATGCCGCCCGGTCCGGTCGGGTGGCGTGCCTCCATGGAGCGAGCGTTGCGCAGGACGTGGTACGTTTCGCGGAGCAGCCCGGCGCGCGGGAGACGCTCGGCGAGCGCGCCGAGCGTGCGCTCGACGCATTTGGCGGCCAGCATCCGCTGGGGGTTTCCCCCCTTGGCGGCGGGCACGTACACCAGCGGCTGGTCGGCCAGCGCGCGGACGAGCGCGGGGAGCCGCGTGCGGATCTCGTCGCGCCGGCCGCTCTGCCACGCGCTCTCCACGCCCGCCGCCAGCAGCTGCCACGGCTCCATGCCGGCGCCGGCATCCGGCGTGCCCCGCGCGGCGACCAGGGCCCCGAGCGCCGCCGAGGTTTCGAGGCTGGTCGTGATGACCGCGTCCACCAGCTCGTCCTTGGTCATGCGGCGGCGATCGTATTCGACCAGGGAATCGTGCGAGCCAAGCGGCGTGGGAATCCCACACGCCTGGGCGGCGTCGAGCA
>JBGPMX010000432.1:0-4926 GCA_041487215.1 Planctomycetia bacterium
CGCGCCGTGCCCGTCGGCGAACCCCGTTCCCAGGCAGACGACCGTCTCGCCGTCGTTCTCCACATCGCCTGATTGCGTCCCCTCACCGCTCGCCGGCAACTGCGCGATGCGACGCCACGAGACTCCCTCGGACCAGAATCCGCCGCGGCTGAATCCGCGGCGCAGCGCATACTCCACAACCTCGCCGCGCCCGCAGTACGTGCTGACGACGAACTGAGACCGCCCATCCGCGCGGGGAAGGAAACTGAAACCGTGGCTCCAGCTACTGGCGATGTCCGTCCGCGCCATACCCCGCAGCACCGGGACGTCGCGCAGCGACCAGATATACAGCCGCGGCCGCCCTCTCGGTTCGATTTGCGACGTCTCGGCGATCAGCTCCGAAACCCCGTCGTCGTCCAAGTCTCGCACCGCGAGCGAGCTGATGTCGCAGGTTCCGTACTTGATCCTGTCCCCCAGGCCTATCGCGAAGGGAACCAGTAGATCGGGCAAGTTGGTCGGAAAACGGTAGATGCTCCCGGACGGGCCGGTTCCCACGAACACATCCTCTGGGGCCTCTTCCGAGGAACTCCGCACGGCGAGCGTCCGCACCGACTCGGGGAGTTCCCGGAGCTGTCGCAGCCGCCAGGAATCGCTCAGCTCGTGCACGATGAAGGACGCCGCACGCGGGCTTGCTCGCATCCTGGAACTCACCGTGCTGGCCACCAGCCGCACGACAAGCAGCAATCCCACAGCAACGATGGCCCAGCTCGTCCAACGGAAGACGAGGCGGAGGCGTGCCAATCGTGGCGGTTGCATGAGCATGGCTGAGGCAGGCATCGTCGCGGATGTGCTGCGGTCGGCCCGCCGGCGGAGCCGCTCATTATTGCTTACTTTCGTGCTGCTAGACAAGACAGCGCCAAACGGGCCGTGTGCCGCACGGCCATTTTACCGTAGCGCTGGAGAAACGGCTCAGGAACCTGCGGGCGACCACACCAGGGCGTGGGCTCGCGGCGGAGCCGTGGCCAGGATCCCCCGTCCCAGCGCAACCCTTCAGGGCACAAACGGGCTGGAGAGCGGAAGGGAGGGAGCAGTGGAAAGGACGCGCGTATTCTCCGCCGACGACGGCACGAGAACCTTCACCGAGTCGGAAGTGGTCAAAGGCAACCGCAACGCCGGGATGCCAATGGAAGCATCCCCACGCGCCAGGATCCGGTGCTGCCCGGAGAATTCGGGCTCGCCCGACGGCCGCCGACGGATCCCACCCGGTTCTCGCCCGCTCACCTGGGCTGTTTTTTCGAGAAACGACCCCAGATCGGACGCCTCCTCACCGGCTGCCGGCGGAACCCTCGGAAGCACGGGCGCCCGTTGACCCTCCGCAACCTCTTTCGGCGCGTCGCCGGAGTCCGGGGGCAGGGTCGGGCGAACCGTCAACGCGCGCCGCAACGGGCGAGGCAACCCAAACGGCGTGTCCCGCAGCGTTGCCAGGAAGCTCGCAAGGATCGCGCCAAGGATTAGCAGGCGTATGAGTCGATTCATCATGCGGCGGTTGCGCTCCGTGTCACTCTACCTTTTCGGCCCGACTCATCGACACGCCCCACGCATTCGAGGTTGTGACCGCTAGAACAAGCATGAAGTTCCGGAAATCAGTCACGTTTTGAACAGCCTCCGTTCGCCGCGGACGATGAAACAGAACGAAGACTGAAACGGGCCCAACGCGGACGGGCCCTTGTGCGAAAGCGGTGCGGCGGCGGCGATTTTAGCGGTCGCGCGCTTCCGCCCGACCGTACCTGTTTTGCCGACGCGGTCGCGATTCCGGACTTCATGCGTTTCGCGTTCGGCGCTCGAAGAATCCGGTCCTGTCTCCCGCGACTATGCACGGAACCAGAGACCCGAAGAGCCGGGCGAGCCGCCTGGCGGCCGGTTTCGTGAGGGCAACCGTCCTGGCCCTCGTAGCGCTCACCCCCTGGGCGTTCGGGGGGGTGGAACCCCACGCACAGATGGCCGCGCGCGTGGCCATCGCCCTCGCCCTCGTTGCGTGGTCCGCTCAACTCTGGCTCCGTTCTGGAAAGAAGCCCGGTGTGGGCGTCGCCGTGCTCCCCCCGCTGCTCGGCCTGTTGCTGGCGGCGCTCCAGCTCCTGCCGCTGCCCGTAAGCGTACTCAGCGTCGTTGGGCCAGGGACGGCGCTGTGGCGCAGCCGCGTGCTGCCCGGCATGCCGGAACGCCCGGCTGCTGCCGAACAGGGCTCGCAGGCCGAGCTGCCCGAGCCGACCGTCAGCCTTTACCCGGCGTCCACCGCCGGCGCCCTGGGCGATCTGGCCGCCTGCGTGGCGATCTTCCTGATCGCCGCGCGGTACTTCCAGCGCGCGGGCCCCCAGCGCTGGCTCTGCCTCGCGGCCGCTGGGTCAGGGGCGGGCGTCGCACTGTTTGGAATCGTCCAGCGTCTTTGCTGGAACGGGCTCCTGTACTGGTCGGTTCCTCTCACGCAGGGTGGCCATCCGTTCGGCCCCTTCGTGAACCGCAATAACGCCGGCGGCTACCTCAACCTGTGCCTGGCCTGTGCGCTCGGCCTGCTGTTCGATCGCAGCCGGCGCTGGGCCGGCCAGCGTAGCGCGGAGCTGCGCGCCGCGCATTACCCGTCGGCGTGGAAAGAGAGGTGCGCCGCCTGCCTGGCGGATCTGAACGCGTCGCGGCTGGTCCTGGCCGCGCTGAGCGTGCTGATCGCCACCGGCGTGCTCAGCACGCTCTCGCGTGGCGCGGCCGTGGCCATGGCAACTGGAGGCGTCCTCACGCTGCTGCTCTCTCTGGGCCTGCGGCCGCGCTCCAGCCCATTCCTGGCCTCGGCCCTTCTCGCCGTGGCCGTGCTGATCCTGCTGGCCTGGGTGGGAATGGTCGGCCCGCTCCGCGAACGGCTCGGGACCCTACGCGGCGCCGAGGCACCTGACGGGCGTCTGCGGCACTGGAGCGCAACCCTGCGCGCGGCCGAGGATTTCCGTTTCGTCGGCAGCGGGCTCGGCACCTATCGCTTCGTCTACGGGCTCTACGAACGACAGCCGACCGGTGCACTCTTCTACCACGCCGAGAACCAATACCTTGAGGCGCTCGTCGAGCTGGGGGCCGTGGGCATCTGCCTGCTGGTCGCGAGCATCGCCCTGGTCGTGCGCGCCGCCTGGCTCGTGTCCCGGCAGCCGATCCGCGGCGAGTGGGCGCCGCTGGCCGGCGCCGGCCTGTTCGCGATCGCCACCCAGGCCATCCACGCCTGTTTCGATTTCGGGCTCTACATCCCGGCCAACGCGTTCGCCTGCGCCGCCGTCTTTGGCAGCCTGGTCGGGGCCGCCTCGCTGGCACGTCCACGCGATCCTTACGAAGACCCGGCGCAGGAGCGGACGCAGCGGCAGATCCTTCCCGCCCTGGCCCTCCCCGCATTGAGCCTGGTTCTGCTGATCGCCGCATGGCGCGTGAACGCTCAGGCGCAGTCCGAACGCGCCGGGCGCGCGGCGGACATGGCGCTGGCTCCCGGTCGCGCCCCGGACGCCGCGCCGATCGCCGCGGCCATTCACGAGCTGTCCCAGGCCCTGCGCTCGTCACCGTGCGATGCCCAGCTGCACGCGAAGCTGGCGGACCTCTACATCGCGCGGTACGAACGCGAGGCCGGCCGCGAGCTGGCCGATCGCTGGTCCGCCGAGCCGTCGCAAGCGACCCGTATTGCGGGCTTGTCCAACCCCGCCGCGCTGTGCGCCTTAGCCCACCAGGCCGCGGGCGACGACGGCAAGGAGATCGGCCGGGTGCTGCGCGCTGTGCCGGTCGTCGAGCGCAACCTCGTGCCCGCCGTGACGCATCTCCTGATCGCGCGGCGACTCTGCCCGTTGCTGCCTTACGTGGAGCTGCGGCTGGCCGGGCTCGCGTTCCTCATCGACCAATCAGACCCTGAGGCCCGCTACCTCGAGCGCGCTCGCCTGCTGGCCCCTGCCGACCCGGAGCTCTGGTTCCGCGCCGGCGTGCTCGATGGGTACTGCGGCCGCATGGAGGCGGCAACCGAAAGCTGGAAGCGGTGCCTGGCGATGTCGCCGCGCTACGAGGATCCGGTTCTCGACCTGGTGGGCGACATGCTGCCGGTCGAGCGGATCGTGCACGAGCTGCTCCCCGAATCGGCTGGCACCCTCGTCCGTCTGGCCGAAGGCCGCTACCGGGACCGCCCCGAGCGCACCTTGCTTATGGAACGCGCCGAGTCGCTGCTGGAGGCCGACACCGTGACGGCACGCGATGCCTGGTGGAGGACCTGGGCGGTACTCGATCGGCTGCGCGGCCAGCCCGATGCCGCCATCGCGGCATACCGGCAGGCGCTGGGCCTGGCCCCCCAGCAGACCGCGTGGCGAATCGAACTGAGCCTACTCTTGCGCGACCAGGGATTGCTCCTCGAGGCGCGCGATGAGATTCGCGGCTGCGCCCGGCAGGACCCCGCCAGCCCCCGCATCCGCACCCTGCTCGAGCAGCTCGACGAGCAGATTCTCAGCAACTGACAACGGCGTACCCAGTGTCGGAGTGAAGCCCGACGCGCCAGCGCAGCAGTTCCACTTAGGGCCCGTCAAAAAATAACTTGACCATTTGACCCACTTGAAAGAGAGAATCCGCGGCGTGTCCGACATCGAACTGCCATGGCACGTCCGATGGAGAGCCGGGGTGCGTCTCAGCAAGTTCCATTCGGACTTATCCCCTTAGGCGTCGTCCGAACAGGGCAGGGCACCTCGTTCCAGTCGTTGCTGAAGGCGGGCCAGTTCCTGTTCGGCGATCTTGCGGTCGGTGATGTCTTCGCGGGAGCCGGTAATGCGGTAGGCCTTACCGTCGGGATGACGAAGTGCCACACCTCGGTCACGAACCCAGCGATAAGAACCGTCCTTGTGCTGGATGCGGTACTCCATCTCAATATGATCGGTGAGGCCTTCGAGATGA
>JBGPMX010000433.1:0-4920 GCA_041487215.1 Planctomycetia bacterium
CCCATCCGGCGCGCCGTATGCCTCCCACACCACGCCCGGCACGCTCGAGATCAGGTTGTCCAGCCGCGCGCGATCCTGCTCGAGCGCGATGAGCAGCCGGACCCTCTCTTGCTCCGCTTCCTGCGGCGCAGCCTCCGGACCGCTCGCCGGCGCGCCGGCGCGCCGCGGCCAGCCGCACGACGGGCAGACGAAATCCCCCGCGAGCGCCGCCAAAGCATCGACCGGGTGGCGGCACGCCGGACAGCGCACGGCACCGTGCCGCGCACCAGAAACAGCAGCAGATGAGCTGTTCGACATTAGGCGGCCATTATCCGGACAAACGCCGGTGCCCGCCAGATGCCTCGGGCGTTTCTGACCTCTTAGGGCCCGTCAAAAAATAACTTGACCATTTGACCCACATGAAAGAGAGAATCCGCCGTGTGTGCCATATCGAACTGCCATGGCACGTCCGATGGAAATCCGTGGTGTGTCTCGGCGGATTCTCTCTTTCAACGGCGGCCCGACACCGGTGAAATGGGCAGAAATGGAGCCACTGCGAGGCGAGTTGTGGGCGCAGGATCGAGGCCCGTTTTGTCGATGCGCCGCCCGATCAAGCCAGCTGCGTTGCTCGCAGTGGCTCCAATAGTAGGTCAAATGGTCAAGTTATTTTTTGACGGGCCCTCACGATGTCGGCGACCTGCTCTTCGTCGAGCTGCAACTCCTTACCAGATCGTCTTCATTGTCCACGCGTCCAGCCGTTTGAGCGTCGCATTGCCCCCGGTGGCGAACGCCGCTACCCCAAGGTCGGATTCGTCCGCAGCCACTACGCGCGTCACACAAGCGCGGCCGTTGGCGTAAACCTCGACCACCGATCGGTCCAGGAAGACGTGAACTACAAGCTTCTCACCGGCGGCGAGTCGCAACGGCGTACGGGTCCCCGCCACATCCAGCTCGCGGCCGTCGTAAACGATCTTCACGGATCGCGCTCCGTCCGTCGAGCGGCGCACCTGCAGCCCGACCTGGCGGGCCTGGCCCGGATCGAGCTCGGCAATGAGCTCCAGCGTGTCGCCCGCGATCGCGGGGGCCACGTACGGCTCCTCGCCCAGCGGGAGCTCCGCAGCAGACGCATGGGCGTCACGCAGCGCGCTCAGCTCGGGGAGCGGCTCCTGCCCCAGCTCGCCGTTCGGCAGCAGCGTGAGCACACGCGGCAGCGTCAGGCAGCCGTTCCATCCCCTGCCCTCGGGGAAGCCGTTCACCCATCCCCACATCACGCAGCGCCCCTGCGCGTCTTCCAGCCCGGTCGGCGCATAGTAGTTCCCCGGGTCCAGCCGGCCCTGGAGCTCGGAAACGAACCGGTGTGCCGGCGCGTCGAACGAACCGACAAAGTGCTGCACGGAGCCATGCGGCGACACGACCAGGACACACTTGTTTCCCAGGCGGAAGAAGTTCGGGCACTCGATGTTGACCACCTTTGGGTCAGGGTGCTCGAACAGGACGCCCAGGTATCGCCACTCGGTCAACTCGTCGTTCTCGGCCCGGTACAGGTTCACCACCGCCCGCCCGCCCCGCGTGGCGTTCAGGTTTCCGCCGAGCACCATGTAGCGGTCGCGTCCCACCTGAAACGCGAAAGGATCGCGCCACTCGAACACCTTGGTGTCGCCGTGCAGGGATTCCGTCAGCACCGGGTTCGCGGGGTGTTTGGTCCAGGTCATCAGGTCCTCATCACCGAGCGCCGCCCACTGCTGGGCCGAATCGTGCGCGCGCCGGTCGGGGCCGATGCTGGTGTAAAAGATCATCGCCTGCCCTTTCCCGTTGATCACCGTGCAGCCGGAGAAGCAGTGCTCTTCGCCGGCTTCCCCGGACGGCGCCAGCGCGATCGGCAGGTGCTCCCAGTGCACCAGGTCGCGGCTACGCACGTGTCCCCAGTGCATGTGCCCCCAGCGATCGCCGTACGGGTTGTGCTGGTAGAAAAGGTGATAGTAGCCGCGGTGGAACACGGGCCCGTTGGGGTCGTTGCACCAGAACGCCGGTGGGCAGACGTGATAGATGGGCCGGGCCGGGTCTTCCTGGGCACGGGGCGCCGCGGCGCGCACGCTGTTCATGGCGCGCGTGATGGCCTCGTTCGCCTGCCGCACGCCGCTCGTTTCGTCAGGCGTCGCCACCATGACGACGCCGGCGGTAGCCGCCGCCAGGCAGCCGAGTCCACGGATCAGGTGTGTCATAGCGAGTTCCTTGACAAAGTCATGCGCCGATCAGCCGCGGGCGCGACCAGCCGCGTTTCTTGAACGTGTCGACGAGAACGGCGCCGAGGATCACCAGGCCGAGCACGACCTTCTGCGTGTAGCTCTCCACGCCGGTGAGGTTCATGCCGTTCTGGATAACCGCGATGATAAACGCACCGACCAGCGTGCCGAGCACGCTGCCACGGCCGCCACTCAGGCTCGTTCCCCCCACCACGACGGCGGCGATCGTGTAGAGCTCGTACATGACCCCGTAGGTGGGCGAGCCGCTCTTGAGCTGTGAGGCCATGACGATGCCGCCCAGGCCGGCGGTCGCGCCGCACAGCGTGTAGGCGAACAAGAGCACCGCCGGGACGGGCACGCCCGAGAGCCAGGCGGCCTGCGTGTTGCCGCCCACGGCGTAAATGTACCGCCCGAGCGTGGTGCGAGTCATGAGCACGTGCGCGGCGGCGTAGAGTAGCAGCATGACGATGACCGCGTTGGGCAGACCGAGGTCGGCGCTGCGCCCGAGCCAGACGAACGAATCCGGCACCTGGTATACGGACTGGCCCTTGGCGAGGATGAACGCCAGGCCGCTCGCGACCAGCATCATCGCCAGGGTCGCGATGAACGGCGGGATGGCGAACCAGGTGACCATGATGCCGGAGAAGAGGCCGACCAGCGCCGCGGCGAAGATCCCGGCCAGGCAGCACAGGAAGACCGCGCCGGCCGTGGCCGCTGCGGCTCCCGCGGCGTCACGCACCAGAAGGGTGGCCAGCACCGCGGCCAGCGCGATCAGGCTACCGACCGACAGATCGATGCCGCCGGTGATGATCACGATGGTCATGCCGACCGCCAGGATCGCAATCACCACGATCTGGCTCGCCACGTTGAGCAGGTTCTCGCGCTTGAGGAAGTTCGGCCAGCGGTGGCTGCGCGGGGTCACGACGGCCGCATGGGCCAGCGACGGCCACCGCGTGGCCAGCGCATCGGGCGCGAAGACGCCCCACGACGCGGTCGCGTGATTACAGGCGATCGCGTCGAGCGGCGTCCCGTCGCGCGCGATCCCATCGAGCGCCCGCGCAGCGTCGGCGGGCTGGCCGGTGATAACGTCCGCGACCGTCACGCCGGCATCGCCCAGCTGTCGGCCGAGCGCGGCGGCGAACTCCGCGTCCTCGCGGTTCGCGCGCACCGCGACCAGGACCGTGGCGCCGCGGCCGAACCGCGCGACAATGTCTTCGGCAAGCTGTGCTGCGGCGGCGGGTCCCCGCGGGTGCTGCTCGTCGAACGTGGCCCAGCTGAAGAACGCGCAGAGCAGCACGAGCACCATCAGCATCCCATGGTCGGAAATGGAGCGAAGCATGGGTCGCAAGCAGCCGGAGCACGCGGTCATTTCGTCAGGCTGGCGTCCTGTTCGGCGTCCGCGCGGCGATAGAGCGACGTGGGGATGAGGATCTGCGGCGGGACATCGCCCCCGCGAAAGTATTCGACGATGACCCGCACGGTCTCGCGGCCGATCTTGTCGGGGAACTGGATGGGGTCGGCGTAGATTGCGCCGTCGCGGATCGCCTGCTTACCCTCAGGCTGGCCGTCGAAGCCGATCACTCGGACCTGGTCCGTTTTGCCGGCGTTCTCCAGCGCGGCGACGGCGCCCAGCGCCGATGGATCGTTGATGGCAAAGATGCCGTCGATCTCGGGGTGCGCCTGCAGGATGTCCTCGGCGGCGCGGAAGCCCAGGTTCTTCACTCCGCCACCGGGCAGCTTGGTGACGATCTGGATATCGGCCTCTCCCTTTTCGCGTGCCTCGGCCAGCGCCGCTTCGAACCCTTGCGTGCGCAGCAGGACCGATTCGACCTCGGGGAAATCGATGATCGCAACGCGGCCTTTGCCGCCCAGCGCTTCGATCATCGCCGCAGCCGCCAGCCGGCCCCCCTGGTAGTTGTCCGTCGCGATGTGCGAGACGATCTTGACCCCCGCGGCCAGGCAGGCGATGTCCGCGGTAAAGACCGGGATGCCGGCGTCGTTCGCCTCCTGGATGGCCGGCCCGATCGCCTTTGAATCGCACGGTGTGAGCACGATGGCGGAAACGCCCTGCACGATGAAGTCCTTCACCTGGTTCTGCTGCTTCGCGATATCGAACTCGCCGCTCACCACCGACACGGTGTAACCATGCTGGCCGGCTGCTTCGGTGATCGTGTCCGCAATGACCTTGAAGAACGGGTTGGTGAGCGTGAGGACCGAAAGTCCGATGATCGGCCGCGTGGCGCGCGATGCGGCAGTCGGCGGGTCTTCTTTCTTGGCGCAACCGCCCAGGCCGAGCACGATCGCCAGCGCCAGCAGTGTGATCGATCGCGTCATGATGTCCATTGTTCAAACAGGGCCAATCGTTTAACCGCAAGCCGAAGGCGTGCGCGTCTCCCCTTTCAGAGCTCGCGTCCGCTTCGTTCACCGGAAAAACAACACGCCGGTCGGTAGTGGGTCAGTTTGGCTGATACCCCCCCTTGTCCCCCCCTTGCTAAGGGGGGAAGGGGGGGTCGATTCTCAAACTGACCCACTACCCGCCGGTCGCCTTCGTTTGGCGCGAAACAGCTTATCCGTGCAGGTCACGTACAGCGTGTCCAGCTTGGGCCCGCCGATGACCGCTTAGCGATCACGGATGACGGATTCCTGACGCCTGATTACTGATTCCCTGATGCTTTGGAGTAGTCGCGCCAGAGCCAGC
>JBGPMX010000434.1:0-4903 GCA_041487215.1 Planctomycetia bacterium
CCCGCCCATACCGCCACCCATGCCGCCGCCCATACCGCCACCCATGCCGCCGCCCATACCGCCACCCATGCCGCCGCCCATACCGCCGCCCATACCGCCCATGGCGCTGGAGCCGTCCGCATTCGAATCCGACATGGCGCCGCCCATGCCTCCGTAGCCCCCGCCCCCGCCCATCATTGCGCCATAGCCGGACATCGCGGAGCTTCCGCCGCCCTTCATCATGCTGGCCATGCGTCCCCCGGCCCCCTTGGGTGTTCCCTTGGGTGTTCCCTTGGTCGTTCCCTTGGTCGTTCCCCCCTTGGGGCTGGCGGCCTTCGGCGTCTTGGCGGCGGGTGCGGCCTTTTTCTTGGTGCTGGTATCCTCTTCCTTGTCCTTCTTCGGGACCCGAGGCGGCACGATCTCGCGCGTCACGAACTCACCGCTCGCGTCGGTCTCGTAGGTGAACACGGCGCCGCGGTCGCGGTAGGCGAGCAGGCTGGTCGGCTTGTACACCTCGGGCTGCTCGCGGAACGTGCCGCCGAAATCGACGAAGTGGAAGAACTCCTGCTGCCACGCGAACGCCTGGCGGTTGACCGGGCTCTGAAGCTGTTCGACGGCGGCGGAAAAGTTCGGGTTCTTGACGTGGTTGGCCTCGGCGACGGCCTCGCTGAACTTGCTCGAGTTGACCTTGTCCTTGAGCTGCGTGGCGAGGCTGCTGATGGTGTCGGGGGACATGTCGGCGGCCGAGAACGCCTTGCGTACGCCGCTGATCAGGAAGAGCACCAGGAACAATGAGACGATCCCCAGGGCGATTTTTTCGCCATGCCGCAGCGCGAACCCTTTGTAATCCAGTGTCTTCAGCTTTTTGATGAAATTCATCGTTCTTTCCTCGGGCTGTCGCCCCGCGTTGCTCAGGCGGCGGCGAACGGGTCGGACGCCATCGGCGGCTAGTTTATCGTCACGTTTCGACGGACGGCCATGGAGATCCTTCGCTCCGCTCGTTCCTCGCTCGGCTCAGGATGACAGCCACCTCGCGTGCCACTCCAAGTGGCGCGTTCTAAGGGCACTGTTCGGCGCGGGTCTCCTGACCCCGCCGCTCGCGCGCCCGCATGTCTCCCCGGGCGCGCTGGAGACCTTCGGTCCAACGGACGGCGGGGTCCGGTGACCCGCGCCGAACATGGACGGCGGGGTCAGGAGACCCGCGCCGAACAATCGATCGCTCGTTCCTCGCTCGGCTCAGGATGACAGCCACCTCGCGTGCCACTCCAAGTGGCGCGTTCTAAGGGCTCAGGGACGCGGTGGCCGCCGGTTGCGTCCGCAGATGCGGCGGCGGCTCGTAGAGGAACGCACGTGCCCAGACCTGGATCACACTCTGGTGAAAGGTCTCGTCGTCCCGAGTCAGGTTGGCCGCGCCGTCCTGGTTCTGCTGGGCGGCGGCGAGCTCGTAGAACCAGATCTCCTTGATCTCCATCGGGATTCCGGAATCGGCGAACTGCGCCATCACGTTCACTACCTCGTGCTGGTTCACGATGAGCTGCATGTACATCGGGATCTGCTTGAAGAGCTCGTTCTTCGTGCCGATGTAGCGTCCCGCCTGCTTGCTGGCGGCCGCGGTGGTTGTGGTCCTGGCGCCCGCTGCGGGCGCCGTCAGGTCCGAGTCGTACATCGACTCTTTTTTGGACGAGTCGTCGACGGCGCTTGAACCGATCGCAAGCGCTCGGACCTGGGTCACGGCCACGGCCGGTGGGTCCTCGCGTGCCGCTTGCTCGTTGGCTCGCTTGACCACGTCGAGCATCGCGCGGGTGATCCAGAGGTTCTCCTGGGCCAGCGCCGCCTCGGGCACGCTCGGGGGAAGCGCACCGAGTTCGATCCAGTCGGTGCGGATCGGCAGCAGTCCTGCATCGATGAAGACGGTGCCATGGGCGGCGCTGCCGCGGACCGCGGTGAGCAGATCCTGGTACTGCTTGTAGTAGGCCGCCTGGTAGTCATGGCGTCTCGGCAGTCCTGGGTCTTCCTTCGTGGCCAGGGCGGCCTCGAAAATGTCCTTGAGTCCTTCCGGCCAGGTTTGGAACTGGGCCTGCCGCTGATAAAGTGTGGCCCAGGCGCCGTCGACCTCGTCCTTGAGCAGCTTCTCGCGTTCGCGCACTCCCTTGGCGTAATCGTCGTTGGGCGTCTCGCCGTTCTTGAGCTTCTCGAGCTCCTGTTTCAGATTTTTGAGCTTGGCCTCGCGCGTGGCCGCCTCGTTGGCGAGCCCGCGCGTGTTCACGAAGTAGCCGACGACTGGCAGGAGGGCGACGAGGCCGACCAAGATCCAGAAGTGGTAGACCCAGATCTTCTTGAGCTGCTCCATTTCGAGTACCGCCTCATTCCAAAACGTTCGTCGCGCGTCGCGCGCTTTTTATGGATCAACGATTCGGCGTTGCCGCCGGGGCTGTTGCCGCAGGCGTGGGCGAGCTCGCCGCAGGTGCGGTGGGGTTCGCTGCGGCGGGCCCTTGCGGAGTTGCGCCGGTGCCGGCCGGGGTGCTCGGCGCCGCCGGCGCCTGTCCGGGCGGTGCGAGCGGCGCCGGCCCCGGCGCCGTGCCGCTTGGTGTCGCCGCGCCCGGCGGCGCGGCGGTGCCCGGCGCTGTGCCGGGATTCGCCTGCGGCGTGCTGCCCGGGGCGGCCGGGGCGGAAGTCGCCGGCGGCGTCACTTCCGTCGGGTTCGTTGTGCTCCCATTCGGGCCGGTTCCCTGGTTCGGTGCCGTGACGGGCGGGGCCGTCAGCGCCGCCGCTTCGGCCGCTTTGGCCTCGGCTTCGCTCACCTTGGTCTTCGGGTACTTGGCCATCTCGGCGTCGAGTTCGGCAAGCGGCTTCCGGTCGGGCTTCTTCTTCGGCTGCCAGACGAATTCGATGCGAAAATCGGTGCGAGGCACGCTATTGATCGCCACCTGCCCGGTGGTGGTGATGGTCATGCGTCCCTGGCCGAATGCTCCCTCGCCCTGCTCGGCGCCGGCTTCGCCTCCGGAGTTGAGGGCTTCGCCCGAGTCCTGTACCCCCATACCGCCTCCCCGGCCGGCGCCCGCGCTCCCTGCGCCCGATCCGGCGTTCATGGGCACGTTGGCGCCCCCGGCGCCCATGCCCATACCGCCTCCCGCCCTGGCGTTCGACGAGGCACCGCCACCGCTCGTGGCGGGGCTGCGCCGGGGCCCCGAAGGGACGGCGCCCGGAACCCAGTTCGTGTCCGTCACGTTCGTGGTCAGGATCGCGTGGCTAAGCCCGATCTGCCGGAATGCCGCGCTCTGGAGGCCATTCGGCGGATCGAACACCGCAGCCGGGGTGTAGATGTATCCGTCCTTGTTGAAGTGGTGCCCCATCAGGACAAAGCCCCATCCCTCGCCGCTCGGCGGGTTCGCCTTATCCAACCCGTGCGCGGTGATTTTGGGCCAGCCCTCGACGGTCATGTTGTGGCCGTTGGCCCACACTTTGAGATCGGGATACCACTGCGCGGTGATCGATTGGATCTGCACCTGCTTGACGCTGGTGAGCTGTGTCTTCGGATCGATGCCGGCCGGGTTTTGCGGGAGCGCCTTGTTGATCGCGGCCAGGATCTCGAGCCAGTTGAGCCGCCCTTCGACGTTGCTGGTTAGCGTCTCGCCGTTCGAGCGTACGCCGTTCCACGCCGCGACGGCCGCATTGAATGCGTCGTCTCCCTTCTTCTGCACGTCCTTGGCCGCCGCCGCCTCGGTTTCGGCCGGCTTGTAACGCTGTTCGGCCACGGCACGCAGCTGCATCCAGTTGCCGGTGAACAGGCTGGTGAAGCCGACCAGCAGGATGGCCGCGGCGGTGAGCGCCCACGGCTTCTTGCGGCGGATCATGCGCGCCTGCGCGATCTCGGGCGGCAGCAGGTTCGTCCGGATCGGAGCGACTTCGAGCCCCTGGAGCGCGAGGCCGTAGGCGGCCGCGAAGCTCAGCAGATTCTCCTGAAAGACCGGCGCGGAGAGCACCGCGGCCCCTTCGAGCCGGCTGAAGCCCTCCAGCTTCTCGACCTCGTAATGCAGATTCTGGCCCAGGAACTTGGTCAGGCCGGGCAGCTTGAAGGCGTTGCCGAGACCGAGGATTCGAGCGATCTTCGACTGCCGGTGCACGCTGGCGAAGTAGCCGATGGAGCGCTGGATCTCGCTGACGAAATCATTGAACACCGGCCGCATTGCCTGGAAAATCGCGCGCGGGTCTTGCGCCTTCGTCGCGTTCCGCTTGAGGTGCTCGGCTTTCGCGAACGTCAGCTTGAGCTCCTTGGTGAGCGCGCGGGTGAAGTGGTTGCCGCCGAGCGGCAGGTTGCGCTGCCAGATGCGCGTGCCGTCCGTGATGACCAGGTCGCTGTTATCGGCGCCGATATCCAGCAGCACCACGAACCCGGCCGCTTCGCCCGCCTGGGGGCTCTGCTCGAGCTCCTCGCCGCTCTCCGCTCGCTCGGCTGCCGCGGCCGGCTCGCCCAACAGCCGGTCGAAGCTGACGAAGTTGTAATCGGCCAGCGGACGCATCTGTACGACATCAACCTCGACCCCCGCTTCCTGGTACGGGTTCAGGAAGCGAGCGATCAGGTCGCGTTTCATCGCGAACAGGCCGATCTCCGTCTCCAGAGCGAACCCCTCCGTCTCCTCGGTCTTGCCGATCGTCTGGAAATCCCACACGACGTCTTCGAGCGCGAAGGGGATCTGCTGCCGCGCCTCGTACTTGACGATCTCCGGGATACGCGACTGCTCGACGGGGGGGAGCTTGATGAAGCGGGCGAGTCCGGACTGGCCGGGGACGCCAATGCAGATCCGGTCCCCTTTGACCGTGTTGCGAGACAGGAACGTTTGGAGCGCTTCCCGGACCAGGGCCTCGGGGTCCGCATCCGGCTGGCTGAGGATCTTCGGGTGCTCGATGTAGTCGAAGGCGAGCG
>JBGPMX010000435.1:0-4882 GCA_041487215.1 Planctomycetia bacterium
CGGCGAGCGCGAGCGCGGCGCCGGCAATCACCGCGCCGCGGGGCGGCCGCCGCTCGAGCACGATCATGAGCAGCGGCGTGAACACCACCGAGAGGCTCGTGAGGAACCCGCTGCGCGACGCCGGGATCTCGTGCAGGGCCACCACCTGGAGGATGAAGCCGCCCGACAAGGCCGCCCCCGTGGCCGCACCCATCAGCCATTCCGCCCGGCTCATGGGCCAGAACAGGCCAGGCATGGCCACGGCCAAGATCGCCAGCGCCATCGCGAACCGCCACGTCATGTAGAACGACGCCGACAGCACGCGCCAGGTCATCTGCCCGCGCGGCGCGGCCGGGTCCGCGCCCTGCGCCGCCGCCTGGCGATCGACCCGGCGGTTGATCATCGTCATGACGGGAAATGAGAAGCCCCAGAGCAGGTTGACGAGCACGAGCGCCGTGATGGCGCCTCGCTGCGCAGACCGCATGCTCAAAACGACCCCCTGTTGGTCACGGACGACTGGCCGTGGGCCGCGTCACTCTTGCAGTGAATGGCAACCGTAGGACGGACCATCCTGTCCGTCGCAAGTTGAGTTCCCGTAGGACGGACCATCCTGTCCGTCCTACAGGCCTGACGGACAGGATGGTCCGTCCTAAAGGGCACGACGCATCGAAATCGCAACGGTCGGCATTAGTTCTCTACCAAAATCGGCAGTGCTCGTGCCACTCTTCTCGGCACACGCGGCCGGCGACTCGGCGCGACCCGCGGGCCGACCATACCGGCGAACCGCCCGGCTCGTTGACACGTCTTGCTTTGTGGGTCTAAATAACGTCCTCGTGGCAACAGAAACGGGGGCTTTCGAGGGGGGCACGCCCCCGATGCGCCGAAGCGGCGTGTTTTTACCGGGTCTGCCACACCCCGAGGAGGATGTGTTGAGCCAGAAGGCGTGGGGCGGCCGTTTTGCCGCCGGCACCGAGCGCAGCGTCGAGCTGTTCACGGAGTCGATCAGCCTGGACCACCGGCTCTGGAAGCAGGACATCGCCGGCTCCGTCGCGCATGCGCGCATGCTGGCCGAGGCGGGCCTGATCACGCAGGGCGAGGCGAAGCGGATCGCCGCCGCGCTCGGCCAGATCGGCAAGGAGATCGAGCGCGGCGAGTTCGAGTTCCGGCCGGAGCTCGAAGACGTCCACATGCACATCGAGCGGGCGCTTGTCGAGCGGCTCGGCGATGTCGGGCGTAAACTGCACACCGCGCGGAGCCGCAATGATCAGGTGGCGACCGGTTTCCGGCTCTGGGTGCGCGATGCGATCGACGCCATCGACGGGCACGCAGCGCGGCTCCAGCAGTCGTTCGTGGCGGCCGCCGAGCGCGAGCGCGGCGTGGTGCTCCCCGGCTACACGCACCTCCAGCGCGCACAGCCAGTGCTCGCCGCGCACTACTTCCTCGCGTATGTCGAGAAGCTGGCACGGGACCGCGCGCGTCTCGCGGACTGCCGCCGCCGGGTGAACGTGCTGCCGCTGGGCGCCGCCGCGCTGGCCGGCACGTCGCTCGCCATCGATCGCGAAAGCGTGCGGCGCCAGCTGGGTTTCGACGCGCTGGCGAGTAACTCGATCGACGCGACGAGCGATCGGGATTTCGCGATCGAGTTCGTGTTCTGCCTCACGCTGATCGCCGAGCACCTGGGCGGTTGGGCCGAGGAGTGGGTGCTCTGGAACAGCACAGAGTTCGGTTTCTTGGAGCTACCCGACGCCTATTGCACCGGCTCGTCGATGATGCCGCAGAAGAAGAACCCGGACGTGCTCGAGCTCATCCGCGGCAAGACGGCGCGGGTGATCGGCGACCTGCAGACGCTGCTGGTGCTCGTCAAGGGCTTGCCGCTTGCCTACAACCGCGATCTTCAGGAGGACAAGCGTCCGGTCTTCGACGCGTTCGACACGGCGGCGGCCTGCCTGGATCTGGCGGCGCTGGTGGTGGCGGGCGCGCGGCTGCGGCGGGAGCGGATCGCCGAAGGGATCGAGCGCGGCTTTCTGGACGCGACGACGCTGATGGAATACCTCATCGGCCGAGGCGTGCCGATGCGCGAGGCGCACGAGGTGATCGGCAAGCTGGTGCGGCTCTGCGAAGAGCGCGGCTGCACGCTGAGCCAGCTCGGAGCCGACGAGCTCGCCGCGGCGCACCCGGCGCTCGGCGACGACGCGCGCCGCGTGCTCGGCACGGCGAACGCGCTGGCGGCTTTCCGCGGCATCGGGTCCACCGCGCCGGCCGAGGTCGCCAAGCAGCTGGCCGCGTGGAAGAAGCGGCTGTTCCGCGCGTAGCTACTTCCTCGACACGAATGGATTGCCGGCAATGTAGAAGCGGAGCGGCTTTTCCGCCCATTCTCCCGCATAGTGCACGCCGATGCGGGGCCGCGCGATCACGGCGATCTTCTCGGAGTGTTCCGGAGCGGCGATGAACAGATCGTCGCTTTCGAGATCCTGGCCGTTGCGTCGCTTGTCGATGCCCAGCGCCCGGCAGAGCAGCCCCGGGCCGGTCGTTTTTCCCGCAATGTTGCGCACCGGCTCGAGCGCCCGCAGCAGCACCGCGGCGGCGTGCCCCGCGCGCTGGGTCACGACGTTCATGCAGAACCAGACGCCGTAGATCATGTAGACGTACGCGTGTCCCGGCGGTCCGAACATGACCTCGGTACGCGGCGTCCGCCCCTTGGCCGAGTGGGCCGCAAGGTCGTGCGGCCCCAGATACGCCTCGACCTCGACGATCTTGCCGACCTGTTCCACGCCGTTCGCTCGGTGGACCAGGTGCTTGCCCAGCAGCTCACGCGCGACCCGCACGGTGTCTCGGTTGTAGAACCGTCGCGGTAGCTTCCGCATCGGCCCAGTATAGCCCGGATGCGGGACAGGAACTGGCCGGGCCCCCGCACCCGAAGGGACTCGGTGGTCGCTCACGCCGAGCCGCGGCGAGCGAGCGGCAGTGCGCGCGGTCCTCAGTCGATCGGCGTCAGCGTCACATCCACGGTTATCTCATGGTCGTCGCGGCGGACCGTCACCGCAACCGTATCGCCGACGTTCTGCCGGTCGAGCACGCGGTACAGGTCGTCCGCCGATTGGATCGGCGTGCCGTCGATGGCGACGATGATATCCCCCAGCACGACCCGGCCCGTCCGATCCTGACGCGTCGCGCGCAGGCCGGCGTTGGCAGCACCGCTTCTCGGCTCGACCCCGACGAATAACACCCCCTTGCTGCCGAGCTGCCGAGCGATCGCGTCATCCACCGGCGTGATTCCCAGCCCCGGCCGAACCACCTGGCCGTGCCGAATCAGCTCGGGCACGAAGCGGTTGACGGTGTCCACCGGGATGGCGAAACCGATGCCCACCGAAGCGCCCGAGGGGCTGTAGATCGCCACATTTACGCCGATCAACAGGCCGGCGCTGTCGAGTAGCGGGCCGCCCGAGTTGCCGGGATTGATCGAGGCGTCGGTCTGGATCACCCCGGTGATCGGCCGGTGTGTCACCGATTCGATCTCACGCCCCAGTGCGCTGACCACACCAGTGGTCAGCGTCTGGTCGAGCCCGAATGGGTTGCCGATCGCGAAGGCTTTCTGCCCGACCTGCAAGTTCGCCGAGGTCCCGACGGCAATCGGATGAAGCGTGACCCCCGGTGCGTTGATCGACAGTACGGCCAGGTCCTTGTCCGCGTAATAACCGACCAGGTTGGCGCTCCAGGACGAGTGGTCGGCCAGCGTCACCTGCGCGCCGTTCGCATTCTGAATGACGTGGAAATTGGTCACGATGTGCCCCTCATTGTCCCAGATGATGCCGGAACCGGTCCCCTCCGGAACCGCTTCGGCCGGGTTCAACCGGAAGAAATCGCGTCGCACGGTGAGGGTCGTGATGTGCACCACGGACGGGGAAGCGTTCTGGAATATATCGATCGTCGCCTGCTCATCCCCGGCCAGATCTCCGCGCGGGATGACAAGGCGTGGCTGCGCGTGTGGATCGAGCCCGGAACGCTCGTGAAACCAGAGCCGCCAGGCAAGGACGCCGGTAAGCAAGGAGAGCAGCAGGACGGGCCAGATGGGACGTACCGGGCGAACGGGGAAAATCGACATCGGCGTCCCTCGGTGAACCAAGTTCTAGCAGTTTGAAAAACCGCACATGCGCGTAACGAGATCATTGGGATGTAGCTGCGTGCGCCAGAATTCAGATTTCGAGCGCGGGGCGGGCGAGCTTCCGCGTGCGGCGCGGGGAACGGATCAGAACTTCGCCGGGTCGGGGAGTGTTGCGGTTTCGTCCCACACCGCCGCGCCGTGTGCGTCGTCTTCGGCCGGGCTGGGTGGCAGCAGCTCGGCGGGCATCGTGACCGAGTGGGGCGAAGTGCCCCCGGTGGTCGCCAGGTCCTGTTGCGCCGTGCGGACCCGTTCGGCGAGCCGATCCAGCGCGGCGACGTGATCCCAGCTTTTGCTGGAAGATCGCGAACCCATGGCCACGCTCAACGCAACTCCGCCGTCACGCTGTTCGCGCTCGAAGTATCCGTCGGCGATGATGTCCTCGAGCAAGTTCTCCAGTTCATCGTACGTCAGCGCCATGTGCAACACGCTTCCGTCCTCCGGCTCGGGAGTCACGGCGTGACGCACGAGATCGCGGAGCGGGCCGCGCCCGGCGAGCTTCGGCGTCCTGGTCGATGAGGCGGCGCCGGCGGGCCGCTCGTCACGCAGCGTCACCTGCGCGTACTTCCGCCCCAGCTTGGGGCTGGGGTGGGGATAAACGATCGAGAGCACGCGCTGGCTGCCCGCGGGCGCCGCCGCCGACTGCTCGCCCCCCCCGTCGCTCGCCGTTGCGCCCCCGGCGGGGACCACCGGGGCAACCGGCTCGCGCACCCGGTACTCGACCTCGACGCTGGAGTGCGCCAG
>JBGPMX010000436.1:0-4881 GCA_041487215.1 Planctomycetia bacterium
ACTACTGCGACGACCTGCGCGCGGCCGTCTTCATGTTCAACGGCCCGATCAAGGACTTCGCGTTCGCGGCCCGGCTGCGCGGGCTGAACCGCGGGCCGGGCATCCGCGGCAACACCGCCGCGTGCCAGTTCTACCTCGAGCCGCAGCGGCCCTACGGCCACTTCGCGTACCTGGTTCGCGCCATCGAGCAGCTCGTCCTGACCGAGCATCCGCCCTACCCCGTAGAACGCACCCTGCTCACCACCGGGCTCATCGACGCCGTGATGCAAAGCCGCCACGAGGGCCGGCCCATAAACACCGAGGAACTCCTGATTCGCTACGATGCGGTGGACTACCCGTTCGCGAGCGGTCCCCTGCCGGGCTAAGGTCGGACGAGTCGTTCATCCCCTCCGCGCTTTCGGAATGCGCGTCTCTGGCCCCCTCTTCCGCTCATGGATCCGTGGGAGAGGGGCGGGATGAGGGGCCCTTCACCGAGATCCTTCGCTTGCTCGTTCCTCGCTTGGCTCAGGATGACAGCCCGTGCTCTCTTTCCCAATAGGAGCGCGGGGGCGAGTCCGGCCCCCTCTCCCGCTCACGGATCCGTGGGAGAGGGACGGGGTGAGGGCCCTCTCACCCAGCCAAGCGCCCCCCAGCGCAAAGCACCGTCTCACCTCCCCCGGCAGCTGATACCCCCCCCATCCCCCCCATGCCAAGGGGGGGACAAGGGGGGGTATCAGCCTGGCTCTCTTCCCCCGCAGGATCCATGGGCGCGGGGGCGAGGGGACCGCAACCCGGGGGGAGGCCGTTGGAAGATGCATAGGGACTGCGGACCGGCGACTGGCGACTGCAGACTGAACGCCATGATCCATCCGCGCAGGGCGAGAGGCTTTCGGAGAGTATTCGTGCCTGTGCGAGAGACCTACGTGTCCGGATCGAAGTGCGAGTCAGCCGAGCAGGCGGGCAACGGTTTCCGCGTCGCAGACCACAGGCGCGCGCGACACGCGCTGCCAGTCAAAGCTGGAGATCAGGTCGGCCGGCATCCGCGCGCTGCCGGGCGGCGCGAGCCCGCACGAGTGCGCCAAAAAACCGACCAGCCGCTCAGGGCGGACGCCGCGCTCGCGCAGCGACGCCAGGCGGGTGTCGCCGTGCCGCTTGGCCAGCCGGAGCCCGTCTGGGCCGACGACGAGCGGTACGTGGCGAAAGGCGGGCGGGCTCCACCCCAGCGCGCGGTAGATCAGAATCTGCCGGGGCGTGGAGGCGACAAGATCATCGCCGCGGACCACCTCGGTGATTCGCATGGCCGTGTCGTCCACGGCCACGGCCAGCTGGTACGCGGCGGTGCCATTCCCCTTGCGCACCACGAAGTCGCCGACCTGCGAGGCCACGTCGATCGCTGAGCGGCCGCGGTTCAAATCCGTGAACGCCACCTCACCCGGCTCGACGCGGAGCCGCAGCGCGGGCGATCGTCCCGCGGCGGCAAGGGCCGCGGCCTCGGAATCAAAGCGGCCACGGCAGGTGCCCGGGTAGCGCGGGCCTTCCTCTCCGACGTGCGGCGCGGACGCGGCACGCTCGATGTCACTCCGCGTGCAAACACAGGGATAGACCAGCCCGGCACGGGCCAGATCGGCCAGCGCCCGCTCGTAGAGCGCGGCACGCTCGGTCTGCACATACGGCCCGTGGGGACCACCCCGGTCCGGCCCCTCGTCCCATTCCAGCCCGAGCCATTCCAGATCGGTAAGGACGCCGCCGGCGGCGTCCGCCTTCACGCGGGGACCATCCAGGTCCTCCATGCGCAAGACGACCGCACCCCGCTGCGCACG
The DNA here is from genome assembly GCA_041487215.1 of Planctomycetia bacterium. GTDB lineage: Bacteria > Planctomycetota > Planctomycetia > JALXBF01 > JBGPMX01 > JBGPMX01. Next base: position 1,800 of record JBGPMX010000436.1, read on the forward strand.
AGCCGACAACCACGCGAGCAGGAAGCTGCGCGCGTTGCCCAGGTGCAGGGCGCCGGTAGGCGACGGCGCGAGACGACCACGCATCGTGGACCCGAGGCCTCCGGCCAAAACTGGTGTTCTGTCCCGCGACCCTCTTCGGGTAGCCGTATTCGCCAGAATTCGGCCGCCTGACCTCTGGCGAGTTCAGCTACCCAAAACCGCAGCGATAACGCGGGAGGGTGGCACGCCCCTGAGTCGTCGAACGGCGTGGCTTTCAGGCACGTTGCCACACCTTGCTTTTTCCGATGGCGTTGCTACAGATTCTCCGCCAGGAACTCGATGACCATCTGGGCGACCGCCTCGCGATCCACTCCCTTGAAGGTGTGATCGGCCTCCAGCCAGATGACCGTGGCCCCCTCGCCAGCCGCCTTGTGCAGCGATTCGGCGAAGAACCGCGGGACCAGCAGGTCGCGTGTCACGTTCAGCATCAGGAGCGGGCGGGGCGCGATGCGGGGCACGTGAAAGACCGGGTCGATCTCGCTCCAGATCCGTCTCACGTTCTCGGGCAGGTCGCCGGACAGGAGCCCGAGAAAGTTGCCGCCGCCGACCATGGACGCCATGGCCTTGATCCGCGGATCGTGTGCCACATAGGTCACGCCGGTGATGGCCCCCCAGCTGATCCCGGCGTAGCCGATGCGCTCGGCGTCGACCTCGGGGCGCGTCGCGAGATAGTCCACCGCGCGGCTGTAGTCTCCCAGGTACTCGAGGAACAGGTCGCGTCCCTCGGTGCTGTGAAACCAGTACGTGTTCTTCTTTTCCTTCGGCGCGCGCTCGCCGCGCCGGGGCGCGTCGATCGTCAGCACGACAAAACCGTGCGCGACAAACGCCTGGCCCAGCGCGACGATATAGTTTGTGTTCTTGTTGCCCCCGGTCCCATACTGCAGGAGCACCGCGGGCCGCTTCCCATCGGCGTCCTTGGGCACATACAGGAAGCCGGGAACACGGTCTCCCTGGATGCCGTTGAACTCCACGCGTAGCTGCGTATGATCGGTCGCGTCCGCCACCACGGATTCACTGGCGTCCAGCGGTGCGTCGTGCGCGGTGGCGTAGGGGCACGGCACGGGCGAGACGCTGTCCGCCCACGCGCTCCCCGAAGCAACAGCGAGCAGCACCGCCGAGGATACCAGGCGATTCCACGTGACGAACACGTTCTTTGCGGCCTTTCTTTCTTGGATGTGGTGCACGCCACCCGACCCCTTCGAACGTCCCGTGTACGGTGGCTGCGCGGCCCGGGATTGCCGGCAACACCGCCGGCTCCCAGCACAGTCTATCGTACGCAGGGACGTGCCACCCCAGTTCACCAACACAAATGAGGACACATCCGCCGCTTGACTTTGATTGACCTCGCCGCAGAATGAGGGCCGGTATCCTACCCTTCCCACACGCGAAATCCCATCGATGAAGCTGTTCCCCGCGCACGACGAGACCATTCACGGTACGGCGGAGCAGATCCGCGCGCGGCAGAAGAGCTGCGTGGACGTGCTGGAGGCCTGCCTGGAACGTATCGACCGGCTGGAGCCGCGTGTACAGGCCTGGGTGCGCGTGGATCGCGCGGGGGCTCGGGCGAGCGCAAGGCAGCTCGACGACGAGCTCGCCGCCGGACGCTGGCGCGGTCCGCTGCACGGCATCCCCATCGGCATCAAGGACATCTTCGACGTCCGCGGGATGCCGACCATGGCCGGCTGGCCGCTCTGGGCCGACCGGGTGGCGGCTGAGGACGCGCCGATCGTGGCGCAACTGCGCGCGGCCGGCGCCGTGATCGTCGGCAAGACCGTGACCACGCAGTTCGCGAGCTTCGATCCGCCCGTCACGCGCAACCCCTGGAACCTGGATCGCACGCCGGGCGGCTCGTCCAGCGGATCGGCGGCCGCCGTGGCCTGCGGCATGTGTTTGGGTGCGATCGGATCCCAGACCGGAGGCTCCATCACCCGGCCCGCTTCGTTCTGCGGTGTGGCGGGATGCAAGCCGAGCTATGGGCGGCTGCACGTGGGTGGTGTCGTCGCCTTGGCCCCGAGCATGGATCACCCCGGCCCCATCGCACGGACGGTGCGCGACCTGGCCCTGCTGCTCGACGCCATGACGACCGCACCGGCCATCGAGCGTTCCGCAGCGCCCGGTGAAACGAGGCCGCTGGCTGACGATCTGGAAGACGAGCCGTTGCAGTCGCCGCGGCTCGGGCGCCTGCGCGGCCTCTTTGACCAAATGGCCGATGAGGAACTGCGACAGGCGATCGATCGGGCGCTCGAGAGTTGTCGCGGCGCGGGGGCCGAGGTCCAGGACGCCGAGCTGCCGCCGAGCTTCGACGAGGTGCTGCACAACCACGGTGTCATCATGGCCGTGGAGGCGGCGGCCTACCACGAGGAGCGTTTCCGCGAGGCCCGGCACACGCTCCTGCCGAAGATCAGCCGCCTCATCGCCCAGGGGCTCGATACGCCGCGCGCCGAGTACGAACGTTGCCGCCAGCACCAGAAGCGGCTGGCGCGCGAGATGGCCCGCTGTTTCGAGGCCGCCGACGTGCTGGTCACCCCGGCAACCACCAGCGTCGCGCCCGACATCACCAGCACGGGCGACCCCGCGTTCAATTCCCCCTGGAGCTACACCGGGCTGCCCACCGTGTCGCTGCCGATCGCCCTCTCCGCCGACAAGCTGCCGATCGCCATGCAGCTCATCGGCCGGCACGGCGACGAACCACGCCTCTTCCGCGTGTCCGCCTGGTGCGAGCGCGTGCTGGCGGCGACTGCTCCTCTGCGCTGAACCACCGAGCGCGCCTGCTCTGTCATCCTGAGCGCAGCGAGGCACGAGCGCAGCGAAGGATCTCGGTTGCGTCAGGACAGACCGGGTGGCACGCCCAGAGCCCCGGCATTCAAGCGATGGGCGTGCACCCCTCAGCCCCGCCCCTCTCCCCACCGGGAGGGCGGCCTGAGACTGAGAGCCGCCCTCGCGGTGGAGAGAGGGGAGATGATTTCCATTCGTAGAGGGGAACGAATTCCCCGTGGGGAGAGGGGAGAAAGATTCTACGAGGGGCCGCGGAGAAGACGCAGGG
>JBGPMX010000437.1:0-4868 GCA_041487215.1 Planctomycetia bacterium
ACATCTCCGGCCCGCTGCTGACGCATAACGTGCTCGCCGCCCTGGGGTATGCCATCCCCTTCATCCTGGTCGGCTACTTCTTGCTCGAATCGCGGGAGATCGCGCGATGAGAAGCACCTTCATCCGCAAGGTCGCGTACATGGTCGTGGCTCTCGTCCTCTTCGCCGCCATGCTCGCGCTGCGCCCCAAGATCGAGGAAATCCGGCACGACCCGCGCTACCGGCTGGCCGAGGAGACACTGGCCACCCCGCAGGACGTGGACATGACCGGCGCCACGGCGATCCTGGTGCTGGGCGGCCTGCGCGGGATCGCCGCCGACATCCTCTGGAACCAGGCGAACGAGCTGCAGAAGAAGCAGCAGTTCACCGAAATCGAGCCGGTGGTCGAGTCGATCATCAAGCTCCAGCCCCACTTCATTCGCGTCTGGACGTTCCAGGGCTGGAACCTCGCCTACAACATCTCGGTCGAGTGGGATGCGGTCGAGGACAAGTATTACTGGATCAAGCGCGGCATCCGCTTCATCCGCCGCGGCACCGAGGTGAACCGGCACAGCCCGGAGCTGCGCTGGGACACCGGCTGGACCTATTTCCACAAGATCGGCAAGAGCGACGAGGCCGCCCTGCTGCGCAAGATGTACCGCGAGGACGTGGAGCCCGAACTCGACGCGCAGGGCAACCGGCACGAGGCGTTCAACCCCGAGGGGGAAGACAACTTCATGACGGCGAAGAGCTGGTTCAGCGACGCGGTGCGCACGCTGGACCAGGAGCATGCACGGCCGAAACGGATGAGCGACGTGCCGTTCCGCTCGTACCCGGCGCACGCCCAGACCGACTACTCCATCGCGCGCGAGGAGGACGGGCAGTTCGGCGAGGTGGTGCAGCGCGACTGGCTGGACGCCTACCTCGATTGGCAGCGTTTCGCGGATTACGAGTACCTGGTCTTCGAGACCAAGAAGGTGAAGCTGGATTACCCCCCCGAAATCCTCCAGCCGATGATCGCGGCGATCGCCATGCGCGACCGCATGCAGGCCGTCGAGGCGGCGCTGGCGAAGGGCACGGACGCGGCGCAGCCCGAGGAGCAGCGGGAGCAGATCGAGCGCGACTGGCGGAGTGTGCGCGAGGAGACGCCCGTCATGCTCCGCGACTTCGGCGACCCGGCCGTGTACATGCTCCGCGTGAACGAGGACGACACCGCGGCGCGCGAGGCGCGCGAGGCCGTGCGCACGGCGCTGGCGAAGCTGCCGAGCCCGACCGCCGCCGCGCCGCTGACCCAGTCCGGCCCCGAGGGCGATGCGCTGCGCCAGCTGGCCGCCGAGCTCGCCGCCGCCCTCCAGAAGCTCGGCAGCATGTGCCACGAGGAGCTCTACTGGATGGACCGCTACGCCAACATGGTCAACTACCCGTACTGGAGGGAGCGGTCGCAGGCCGAAGCGGAGATGGAGACGATCGAAGCGCGCATGCACTTCTACAACGCCGAGCAGCGTTACCGCCAGGGCGATCCGGAGACCGCCCGGCAGGAGTACGAGGACGGCCTCGCGCTCTGGGAAAAAGTGCTCGACCGGCACGAGCGGATCCGCGACGACGATCTCACGCAAGAAGACACCGTCAAGATCGTGCACCAGTACCTCAAGGTGCTCGAGCAACTCGACGAGCCGCGTCCCGAGACGCTGCCCTTCGAGGACATCGTCAGAAAGCTCGCGCCCCCGGTGTACAACGACGAGATGATGCAGGTCATGAGCGAGATGCAGCAGGCGTTCCAGAAGCTGCAAGACCTGCCGCCCGAGGAGCAGGAGAAGAAGAAGCAGGAGATGATGGGAAGATACGAGGAGCTCCGCCAGAAGGCCGAGCAGGAGGCGGTGGGGCGGGCCGCCACCCGCGCGGCCAGGCCCAAGGAATCCTCGGAAAAGACCGCCGACACCCCGCCCGAAAAACCCTGAGACGCAGAGCGATTCGGCCTGAAATCCACCCCGGTCCCCGCCTCGAACGGGACAGCGGGCGATCGCGCCCAACCGACCCGCTTGCCTGGAACACTGCCGCTTGACGATCCCGCCCCGACTGCGCCATGATGACTACGCAGCGGGAAACGGGCAGCCGGTTGCCCGCGCCGCTGGAGCCGCACGACGCCGTGCCAGGGTTTCCCGGAGCTTGTCGCCTTTCGAGGAGGATGGTATTACGGTCGAGCCAGCATCCGCCACCCGCTTGGAGCAAGCCCGCCAACGCGTCCTGGCCTGCGCGGCGGTGGCGGCCGACAACAAGGGACGCGACGTTGTCGTGTTGGACCTGCGCCAGCTCACCCCGCTGGTGGATTACTTCATCATCGCGACGGGAACCAGCCGGCGGCAGATCCACACGATCGCCGACGAGATCGAGCGGATCATGAGCGCTCGGGGCGAGCGGCGGATCGGCATCGAGGGGTACGGCGCCTCCCGCTGGGTGCTCCTCGACTACGGCGATGTTGTGGTTCACGTCTTTGATGACGCCACCCGCCGCTACTACGACCTCGAGAACCTCTGGGGGGACGCGCCGCGCGTCGATCTTTCCTGATCGTGCCGCCCGCTCTGGTCGTTTCCGCGATCCGCCGTAACATGTCTTGGCCGAACCGCCGCACCCGTCGCGACCGCGGCCGCCGAGCCGCGCGCCGCGTCCGTCGCGCGACGACAGCTCTTGTAGGGTGGGTCGAGCAAGCCGTTGGCATGGTGGGTCTTCGCTCGCTGAGGGATTCATGATGTCAGAACTCAATGTAGTTTCGAGCGACAGTTGGCTTGCGATGACCCACCATAAAGTTCCGCGAGCTTGACCCACCCTACGTGAATCTGACCCCGGCCGTCGCGCCCGTTTCGCGACGACAAAAGAGGACGCTACCGGCCGCCGGGTTCGCTTGCGTGCGCGGCCGCCATCGCGCACACTTCCCGTCGAGCCGCGGGAAACGGAACGCGGGACGCCTTCGAATCCACCATCATGAACCTGGCCCGAACCCTCAAGACCGCCTTCGCCCGCGCCATGGCGGGAATGACCCCCGGGGCGCCGGCCTACGCCGAGCTGGTACGGGCGGCCCAGAACCCCAAGTTCGGCGACTACCAGGCCAACTGCGCCATGCCGCTGGGCAAAGAGCTCGGCCGGCCGCCCCGCGAGGTCGCCGCGGAAATCCTCGAGCGGCTCGAACTCGGCCGCATGGTCGCCCGCGGCGAAATCGCCGGGCCCGGCTTCATCAACCTGCGGCTCGCCGACGACTGGCTCGCCGACGAACTGCGGCGCGTCGAGCAGGATGAGCGGCTCGGGGTCGAGCCGGCCGCGCAGCCGCGCACGTTCGTCATCGACTTCTCCTCGCCGAATGTCGCCAAGCCGATGCATGTGGGCCACATCCGTAGCACGATCATCGGCGACTCGCTCACCCGGCTGCTCCGCTTTCTCGGGCACCGCGTCGTCACCGACAACCATATTGGTGACTGGGGCACGCAGTTCGGCATGTTGATCTTCGGGTACAAGCACCTGCTCGATCGGCAGGCGTTCGATGCCCGCCCGGTCGCGGAGCTGGCTCGGCTCTACCGGCTGGTGAACACGCTGGCCGAGGGGACCGAGGCGGCCGAGCGGCTCCGGCTGTTCCCGCCGGGCCACGCCGACCGCACCGACGCGGCCGCGCGCTGGGAGCGGTTCGAAGCGCAGCTCGAGCGGCTCCGCGGCGAGGACCCGCGCGTCGCTGCGCTCGCCGGCCGGTTCCCCGTTGCCGCCGAGCTCTCCGCCTGGGTGGCCGAGCAGTCGCGGCAAGAGACGGCCCGGCTGCACGCCGGCGATCCCGAGAACACCGCGCTCTGGCAGACGTTCATGCCGTACTGCCTGGCCGAGCTCGAGCGGGTCTATGAACGCCTCGGCGTCGGCTTCGACCACTGGCGGGGCGAGAGCTTCTACAACCCGATGCTCCCTGGCGTGGTAGGCGAGCTGCTCGAACGCGGCATCGCCGAGATCAGCGAGGGCGCGGTCTGCGTGTTTCTCAGCCGCGACCGGGCGCCCTGCCTGGTCCGCAAGAGCGACGGCGCGTTTCTCTACACCACCACCGACCTGGCCACGGTGAAGTACCGTGCCGAGCAGTTCCGGCCGGACGCCATTCTCTACGTGGTGGACCAGCGCCAGAGCCTGCACTTCCAGCAGTTCTTTGAGGTGGCACGCCGCTGGGGCTACGACCGCATCGAGTTCGTGCACGTCAGCTTCGGCACCATTCTGGGCAGCGACGGCCGGCCGTTCCGCACGCGCGAGGGGGGCACGGTGGGCCTGGAGCCGCTGCTCGACGAGGCGGTGGAGCGGGCGCGGAAGATCGTCGACGGCAAGAGCCCCGAGCTGAGCGAGACGGAGCGGGCAAGGGTCGCCGAGGCCGTGGGCATCGGCGCCATCAAGTACGCCGACCTGTCGGTGCACCGCAGCAGCGACTACACGTTCAGCTGGGAGCGCATGATGGCGCTCGACGGCAACAGCGCCACCTATCTGCAGTACGCCTACGTGCGCCCGCGGAGCATCTTCCGGGAGGGACGCGTCGATCCGGTCGCGCTGCGCCGCGACCCGCCCCCGATCCGGCTCCGGCAGCCCGAGGAGCGGGAGCTGGGCCTGCGCCTGTTGCGGTTTCCCGAGACGCTCGAGGAGGCCGCCGCCGAGCTGCGGCCGAACGCGATCGCCGGCTACCTCTATGAGCTGGCCAACGCGTTCAGCGCCTTCTACCACAGCTGCCCGGTGCTCAAGGCCGGCACGCCCGAGGAGCGTGCCAGCCGGCTCGTCCTCTGCGATCTCACCGCCCGCACCCTGCGCCAGGGGCTCGCGCTGCTCGGCATCGGCACGATCGATCAGATGTGACCCCCTGCTGAAAGGAACCCGTTGTGCGCT
>JBGPMX010000438.1:0-4867 GCA_041487215.1 Planctomycetia bacterium
GTGCGCGAGATCCCCGCGGTGCGGGAGGCCATGAAGCGTGCCGAGGCAGAGCCGGGGGAGGGCGGCGGGGATGGGATGCTCGAGTACGCGCGCGGGATCCTGGACGCGGAGAACACGCTCGCCGCGATCCAGAAGGAGCAGGACTCCGTGCTGGCGGATCTGTCGGCGCGCGTGGGCGGACGGCTCTGCTTCATCGGCGACACGACCACCGGCAGCGTCGACTTCAAGGAGACACCGGTGGGACCGGCGGTGCCCGGGATTTCCGTGAACGTATCGGCCGCCAACACGATCCTGACCGGGCGCTACGTCAACCACCTCGGTTATGTGGCGACGGCGCTCGTGACCACCGTGATCGCGACACTGCTCTCGGTGTTCTTCTTGCGGCTCCCGGCGCTCGCCGCGGCCGCGCTGGCACTGGCCGGCTGCGTCGGCATCCTCTGGGGCGCGTTCTTCGTGCTCGAGCGGTCCGATATCCTGATCGGACCGGTCACTCCCCTGGCCGGAGTGGTCGCGGCCTACGGATCGCTCGCCAGCTACCGCTGGTGGCTCGACGCCCAGGAACGCCGCAAGATCCGCCGCGCTTTCCAGTTCTACCTCGACCCGGCCCTGGTGGATCAGATCTCGGCCAACCCGCAGCTGCTCAAGCTGGGCGGCGAGAAGAAGGAGCTCACCGTCCTCTTCTCCGACATCCGCGGCTTCAGCACGATCTCGGAAAACCTCGAGCCGGAAGCGCTGATCGCGCTCGTCAACGAGTACCTCACCGCCATGACCAACCCGGTACTCGAGCACGAGGGGTACCTGGACAAGTACGTGGGCGACGCGGTCATGGCCGTGTACGGCGCTCCGGTGCCGCTCACCGGGCACGCGGTGCTCGCCTGCCGCACCGCGCTGGGCATGATGCGCGTGCTGGCCGAGCTGCAAGGTGCGTGGGCCGCGCGGCAGATCCCGCGCATCGACATCGGCATCGGCATCAACACCGGCGACATGATCGTGGGCAACGTGGGCTCGGATATGCACCTCGAGTACACGGTGATCGGCGACGAGGTGAACCTGGCGTCGCGGCTGGAATCGGTGAACAAGCGCTACGGCACGCGGATCATCGTCAGCGAGGCGACCTGGAGCCAGGCGCGCGACGAGATCGCCACGCGCGAGCTGGACATCATCCGGGTCAAGGGGAAAACAAAACCAACGCGTATCTTCGAGCTGGTCGGGCTCGAGCCGCTACCGGCCGAGCAGCGTGCGGTCCTGGAACGGTTCCAGCAAGGGGTCGAGGCCTACCGGGCACGCGACTGGGACCGGGCGCGATCGATCTTCGCCGACGTGCTCCGCGCGGTGCCGGGGGACGGCCCGAGCGCGCTCTACGAGCGGCGCTGCGCGGCGTTCGCCGCCGAGCCCCCGCCGGCCGATTGGGACGGCTCCTATACCATGGACGAAAAGTGACGCACTTCGTGAGACGAGTTCCACCGGCGCACGGTCTCATGGCGTGACTCACGCGCACGATAGCAACCGCCGATGAACGCCGATCAACGCCGATAGGAAGAAGAGTCCCCACGTTGCAGCGCCGCGATCACGTGACCGGTTCGGGTGTGAGGCGTTTAGCCAGCTCAGGAATGGCGGCGGTCAGGACTTCTTCGATCCGCTCGGCGAAGACAAACTCCAGCTCCTGGCGGACGTTGCTCGGGATGTCGCGCAGATCCTGCTGGTTCACCTTGGGCAGGATCAGGCGGCGCAGCCCCGCGCGGCGCGCGGCCAGCACCTTCTCCTTGATCCCGCCGACAGGCAAGACCAGGCCGGTGAGGGTGATCTCGCCGGTCATCGCCGTGTCCTTCCGGACCGGCGCCTGGGTGTAGGCCGACGCCAGCGCGGTCGCCATGGTGACGCCGGCAGACGGACCATCCTTGGGGATCGCGCCGGCGGGGACGTGGATGTGCACGCCGCAGCGGCGGAACTGGCTGCGTTCGATGCCGAGCGACTCGGCCAGCGACCAGATGCAGCTCTGCGCGGCCTTGGCCGATTCCTGCATGACCTCGCCGAGCTGCCCGGTGAGGGTGAGCCCGCGGCCGTCGGGGAGCAGCGCCGCTTCCACGTAGAGCACGTCCCCGCCCGCTTCGGTCCAGGCCAGCCCGGCCGCCACGCCGGGGGGAAGCTGCTGGCGTACCCGCTCCAAATAGAACCGTTCCGGTCCGAGCATCTCCGCGAGATCGTCCGGGCGGATGGTCACCGCCTGGTCCTGCCCCTCGGCCAGCCGCAGCGCGACCTTGCGGATGAGACGCCCCAGCGCCCGCTCGAGCTGCCGGACGCCCGCCTCGCGAGTGTAGCGGCCGATCAGGCGGCTCAGCGTTTCATCGGGGATGGTGATCTGTTCGGAGTGCACGCCGGATTCGGCCAGCTGGCGCGGGATGAGGTAGCGCCGGGCGATCTCGACCTTCTCCTCCTCGCTGTAGCCGGCCAGGCGGAGCAGCTCCATGCGGTCGAGCAACGGGGCGGGGATGGTGTCGAGTGTGTTGGCCGTGGTGATGAAGAAGACGCGGGAGAGGTCGAACGGGAGATCGAGGTAGTTGTCGCGGAACGTCGAGTTTTGCGCCGGGTCGAGAATCTCGAGCAGGGCGGCGGCGGGGTCGCCGCGGAAGTCGCGGCCGAGCTTGTCGACCTCGTCGAGCATGAGCAGCGGGTTGTTCACGCCGGCGCGGCGGATGGCCTGGATGACCCGGCCGGGCATGGCGCCGATGTACGTGCGGCGGTGCCCGCGCAGCTCCGCCTCGTCGTGCAGCCCGCCCAGGCTCGTGCGCTCGAACTTGCGTCCCAGCGCGCGGGCGATGGACTGGCCGAGCGAGGTCTTGCCGACACCCGGCGGACCGACGAAGCAGAGGATCGGCGCCTTGGCCTTGGGGTTGAGCTTGAGCACGGCCAGGTGCTCGAGGATGCGTTCCTTCACCTCGCTCAAATCGTAGTGGTCTTCGTCCAGCACCGCGCGGGCGCGGGCAAGGTCCAGGACGTCTTCGGTAAAGTTCCGCCAGGGAACCTCCAGGATCAGATCCAGGTACGTGCGTGTGACCTGGTAGTCAGGCGCGGCGCTAGGGAGCCGCTCGAGGCGGGCGAGCTCGCGCTGCGCCTCCTTGCGCACCTCGTCGGGCAGGTCCGCCTCGCGCAGGCGATCGCGCAGCACCGCCGCCTCGGCCTGCTCCGGGTTCTTCTCGCCGAGCTCCTCCTGGATCGCGCGGAGCTGCTGCCGCAGCAGATACTCGCGCTGCTCGCGCGTCATCTCGGTCTGCGCCTGCGTGGCGATCTGCTGCCGCAGCTCCAAGACCTGGATCTCGTGCGTGAGGTACTTGTGCACCAGCTCGAGCGCCGCGAGCCGGGTGGGGGCCTCGAGCAGTGCCTGCTCGCGCTCGAGGTCCAGGCTGAGCATCGAGCCGAGCAGGTAGGCGAGCTGCACGGCGTCGCCGAGCCGAGAGACGAGCTGGTTCAGGTCGATCGCCGCCTGCGGCTGGGCGAGGGCCTGGGCGCGGGCGGCCAGATCGAGCACGGCACGCTGCAGCGCCTCGGCCTCCACCCCCCGCGACTCCTCGACCGGGAAGGGCTCGGCCACCGCGCGGAGATAGGGACTGGCCTGAGCCATCCGGACCAGCCGGATTCGCTCCACCCCCTGCACGATCAGCTCGATCGCGGTCTCCCCGCGTGCCATCTTCTTGATCACGGCGCGGGTGCCGACCGTGTAGAGATCGCTCTCCTGCGGCGCTTCGGCCGCTGAGTCGCGCTGGGCGAACACGTTCAGCATCTTGTCCTCGGTCGCCAGAGCCGCCTCCACCGCGGCCAGGGAGACAGGCCGGCCCACGGAGAGCGGCATGAGCAGGTGCGGGAACAGCACCGTGTTCTTGATCGGCAGGACAGGCAGTTCGCTGTCGCTCATGAGGCCCCCTCAGCATGTCAAGCCGACCAGCAGCATGCCGTCGCGATAGCTGGTCTGGATCTGGGCTCGCTCGAGGTCGCAAGGCAGCTCGATCGATCGCTCGAAACGACTGTACGAGATCTCCATGGCGTAGTGCGTGAGCGATTGCTCGACGCCCCAGTCGCGCCGCACCCCCTCCACGGTGAGGCGATTCCCGCGCACGCTCACACGGACGTCCTCGGTCCGGACGCCGGCCAGATCGAACTTGATGAGCCAGCCGTCTCGCGTCCGATAGATGTCCGCCAGCGGATGCCAGCCGATATCCTGGAACGCATCCATCATCGGCACGAACAGCGACTGCGGCGCGCGTGAGCGCATGGGGCTCCTCAAAGCGGCACTTTCTGTTCCGCATCCCTCTTTCGCGAAGTACCAGGGTTAGTCTAACGGACCGCGCCCGCGTTCCGCCACGGCCGCTTGATTCGGACCTCTTGCCCGCGGAGCATGACGACGATGTACCGGTTCCGCACGCTGTGCCGGCAGCCCCCAACTGCCGTGTGCGAAGACGACCAAACCAGGCGGGCGCTCCGGCACGTCGAGGTCTGCCTCGAGCGACCCGTGATCGCCCAGATCTGAACGCCCTGGTCTGACTTCCGCGTTGGCCGCACGGACGCCAAGGCCCGTCGCCGCAACGGTCTAGAACTTGCACAGGATAATTTAAGGATCAAAGGAGAAGCCGATACTCCGTCACTTACTCCGTCACTCTTGGACTGATACGCCGCCACTCTTGGAATGACACGTGGCAGGTTGTCATCCTGAGCGGAGCGAGGAACGAGCGCAGCGAAGGATCTCGGTAGGATGCAAAGGAATGCGCCGCCGCCACTCTTGGAATGACACGTGGCAGGTTGTCATCCTGAGCGGAGCGAGGAACGAGCGCAGCGAAGGATCTCGGTAGGATGCAAAGGAATGCGCCGCCGCCAC
>JBGPMX010000439.1:0-4859 GCA_041487215.1 Planctomycetia bacterium
AGCCGTGCCGCCGCTGCGGCACTGGCCCGGCGTCCCTATCCTGCTCGACGAGCAGCTAACAAACCTGCCCGGCACGATTCTCTTCCAGGCCGGAACGCACGAAGACGCGATCGAAATGGAATTCGAGGATTGGTACCGCATCACGCAGCCGCGGGTCGGAGAGTTCACCTGGCCGACCGGCTGAGCGCACAGCGGGCCCGCGCCGTACCGATCCGGTCCGTCCGAGGCGGACGGACCGGATGGTCCGTCCTACCCATGCGAGCAGGCTGTGGAAAAAGTGGTCGCGGAACTCGCCCGAGTTCAGAAGAGTCTGAATTCTGGCGAATTCAGCTACATCGAGAGGATCTCTTTGCCCGAATAGGAGCCTTTGCAACAGGCTGCCAGGTCACTCGACCGGACTGTTCCAGGCCGGTCCGTTGCCGAAAATCCCGGTGCCGTAATACTTGCCGTTGCCGCCGCGTTTCATGTCATAGCCGTAGAAGGTGTGCGGGGCGCGCACGGCGGACCAGTGTCCGGGCGACTGCCGCCACGAGTGCACGCACTCCTTGGCCGCGTCCAGGATCGTCTCTTCCCAGCCCCACGACTCTGCAACGACCTCCTGCGCCGAGTACACCGAGCCGAGGCTGCCCGAGATCTGGTGGAACCGCGTGTCCCAGTTGTGGTGCCCCTGCAGCTGGATGCTCGCCTGATACTGCGACTGCCGCGCGGCCTGGTCAAGCAAGTACGGGCTCGCGTTGGCCCGCGCGCTCTGCGGCTGCTCGGGGTGCATGCGCACGGCGTAGATCATGCTGCGCTGCGTGAGCGTGGCGCGGGGCAGGTTGAGGATCGTCGCGAGCTCGAACGGGGCGCACGGCTCATTCGGGCGGAACGGGCGGACAAAGGTCACATAGCCGAAGAGATCCGGGCGATCCCCCACCAGGTCCACGATCGCGAAGCCCGGCCGCCTTTTCATCTCCACGAACGCCGGATCGGAGAGCAGGGCGCCGAATTCCGGGCCGTGAATGTGCGGCGAACTCTGGGGAATGCGCACGGCCACGTACCGCTTCAGCCACTCGGTGATGTTCGGGTCGGCCAGGGTCACCCGCTCGAACTCCTGCCGCGACCACTCGTCCTGCTCGGGTGCGAAATAGACGACGAGCATTTTCCGCTCGCGCGCGGCCGCGAGGTACGCCGGCTCGTACGCCGTGTACCAGTACGACCCGCCGGGCGCCCTCCAGACCCAGTCGTGCGGCTCCTCGACCCGCACGGGCATGCGGCCGCGAATCGTGGTGCGGATCCGCTCCCGCTCCAGCCCCAGCACGCGGCGCGGGAAGCGCACGATCCGCGTCAGCACCCCCCCTTCTGGCGTCGCCGTGTGTTCCACGCCCCGCCGCGGCACCGAGCGCCGCGCGGGATCCAAAGACGAATCGACCGTGCCGCGGCGATCCGGGGGCGCGCAGTACGCGGTGCCGACCACGCCGACGGCCAGCAGGATCAGGCTCGTGCCCAAGAGATGAGTCCCCATTCTCATGCGGAAGTACCTCCCTGATGAAAAACCTCGATGCGGGTCCATGAGAGACTGCGGCTGGGCGTCCGCCGCGTGCGAGCTTTCGGGCACACGCGCGCCCGGACGGCGGCTGGGGTTGGGCGGACCGTCCACATCGTCTGGACGTTCCGGCGGGGCGGGCGAGCCGCGCTCGTCCGGGCGCGGAACCATTGTGGGCAGGGATTGGAACGCGCCGCGCGCGCGATGTCAACCCGCCGGCAAAACGGCGCGCGGCCTAGCTCATCTATATCGTTACAACGCCGGCTGCTGCTGGGTCACACAGTGAAACGCGCCCAGGCCCCAGATCAGGTCGATCGAGGAGATTCCGATCACCTGCCGATCCGGAAAGACGCCGCGCAGCGCGCCGAGGGCGCGGGCATCGGCGGGATCGTCAAACGTCGGCACCAGAACGATGCGGTTGGCGACGTAGAAGTTGGCGTAGCTGGCGGGGAGACGCTGCGCACCCCAAAAGACCGGGCGCGGCATGGGCAGCGGGATGACGCGGAGCGGCCGATCGTCCTGGTCGCGCATGCGGCCGAGCCGCTTCAGGTTCTCCGCGAGCGGCGCGTGGTTCGCGTCTGCCGGATCTTCCTCGACCGCCGCCACGACCGTGGCCGGACCTACGAAGCGAGCGATGTCGTCGACGTGCCCGTCGGTGTCGTCCCCCACGATGCCCTCGCCCAGCCACAGCACGCGGCGAACTCCCAGGTAATCGCGCAAGTAGTCCTCGATTTCGTCGCGGTTCAACCCGGGATTGCGGTTGGGGTGGAGCAGGCACGATTCCGTGGTCAGGACGGTTCCCGCGCCGTTGACGTCGATGGCTCCCCCCTCGAGGACCATGGGAGGCTCGAACAGCGGCACGCCGAGCAGCCGGGCGACGTGAGCCGGTACGGCGTCGTCGAGATCGTACGGTGGGTACTTGTTCCCCCAGGCGTTGTACCGCCAGTCCACGACCGCGAGCTCGCTGCCGCGTCCCGCGCGCCGCGTAACGAAGATCGGGCCGTGGTCGCGGCACCACGGTTCGTAGGCGGGGAAGCGGTGGATGAAGACGCGCTCCGGCACCAGATCGCGCGATCCCGCCAGGTGCTGCCGGATCTCGGCCTCGTGCGCCTCGTCGAACGCGTTGATGTGCACTGCCTCGTGCCTGCTGAGCAGCTCGGTCATTCGCACCCAGTACGCGGGAATCACCTGGAATCGGTCGGGAAAGCTGATCCCCTCCCGTCGCGGCCAGGTCAGCCAGGTCGCCGCGTGCGGGTGCCATTCCGGCGGCATGCGGTAACCCAGCTCACGCGGAACGGTCGTCGCGCTGGGAGAATCGTGGGCCATCACAGATCCTTCGCTCCGCTCGTACCTCGCTCTGCTCAGGATGACAGAGCCGGCGCGCCCGGGTGGGTAGTGGGTCCGTTTGGCTGATACCCCCCCTTCCCCCCCTTGCTAAGGGGGGGACAAGGGGGGGTCGGATTTCAAACGGACCCACGACACGTAGTGGAGCGCAGAAGCTCACCCCGGGGAATCCTTCGCCTGTCCTGAGCGGCGCGTATCGGCGCACGGGAGCCGGCGGACCCACTCAGCTCGTCGTCTCCTCAACATCTCGGAACCGTTGCGTGAGATCACCGTAGGCGTCGATGCGGCGGTCACGGAAGAACGGCCAGTTCTGCCGCACGCTGTCGATGAGCGACATGTCGCAGGGTACCACCAGGACCTCGGCGCGGTCGTGGCCGGCGCGGGCCAGGACACGGCCGAGCGGGTCGCAGACGAACGACGCGCCCCAGAACTCCACCGTTCCTTCGATCCCGACGCGGTTCGGCACTGCGACGAACACGCCGTTGGCGATGGCGTGGCTGCGCTGCATGGTCTCCCAGGCCGAGTGCTGCGCGGCGCCCAGCTGAGCCTTCTCGGAGGTGTGCCAACCGATCGCGGTGGGATAGAAGAGGAACTCGGCGCCTGTCATGGCGGTGAGCCGTGCGGCCTCCGGGAACCACTGGTCCCAGCAGACCAGAACGCCCACACGGCCCTGCCGCGTCGCGAAGCTGCGAAAGCCGAGATCGCCCGGCGCGAAATAAAACTTCTCGTAATAAAGCGGGTCGTCGGGGATGTGCATCTTGCGGTAGCGGCCGACGAGTTGCCCGTGTTCGTCGATCACGACCGCGGTGTTGTGATAGACGCCCGCCGTGCGCTTCTCGAAGATCGAACCGATCACGACGACGCCGTGCCGCTCGGCCGCCTGCGCCAACGCGTGGCTCGTTGGCCCCGGGACGGGCTCGGCCAGCTCGAAAAACCGCGTGTCCTCGGCCTGGCAGAAGTAGAGCGACCGGAACAGCTCCTGCAGGCAGACGATCTCCGCCCCCCGCTGCGCCGCCTCGCCGATGCCCTCGATCGCCTTTTGAAGATTCGCGGCCGGGTCTTCCGAGCAGCGCATCTGCACCAGCCCGATGTGCCGCATGCCACCGCTCGTGGGCTTGCTCATGCGAGGATCCTGTAATCGTCTCACCCAGGAAGAGGCGGATCCGGAGCCGAAACGGTCGGGTGCGCCGTGGGCGTTCTCATCGGGTACTGTAAATAAACCGCGCCGGCCGAGAAAGCCCCCCGCCTCCAGCGCCTTTATCCGCAAGGGCCCGTCAAAAAATAACTTGACCATTGGACCCACTTGAAAGTCCGAAGACCCTGAAAGAGAGAATCCGCCGTGTCTCCCATATAGCCTCACGGACGTGCCACTCAAATCAGGACACGACCGCCCCCACGCTTGTTTCAGGCCGCCCGCCACGCGACAATCTGCTTAGAGTCCCGCGTCTTCTTCATGCGAGGAGCCACGGAAATGGATATCGACAGGAATCGATACCGTTTCGGCCTCTTAGGTTCGAGCGCCGCCGCGGTCCTGGTGCTGGTCGCGATCGTGCTCGGCCAGGAAAAGAACAAGCCAGCGGGCGCGGCCGGCGCACCCCAGATCAGCTCGGTCTTTCCCCCCGGCGCCCAGCGTGGCACGACGGTGCCCATCGAGATCAAGGGCAAGAACCTCGCGGGCGTGGCCGAGCTGCGCTTCTCCCGGTCGGGCGTGCACACCGAGAAGCTCGAGGCGAAGGGGGCCGACCGGTTGCAAGCGACCGTGTCTGTGGACCCCGATGCCGAGCTCAAGACCATCGAGCTGCGGGCGCTCTCCGGCGACGGCCTGTCCAATGTGAAGCTGTTTCGCATTGACGATCTGCCGCAGCAGAACGAGACGGCAGCCAAGAACGACACCTTGTCCGACGCACAGCCCATCGACTACCCGGTGGCCGTGAACGGCCAGCTCAGCGCTGCCGATATCGATTGTTACCGCATCCACGTGGCCAAAAAG
>JBGPMX010000440.1:0-4853 GCA_041487215.1 Planctomycetia bacterium
GAGGAGGGCGTGGTCGAGCTCGACGCCTGCGTCATGCACGGCCCCACGCACCGGGCCGGCGCCGTGGCCGCCCTGCGCGGCATCAAGACGCCCTCGCGCGTCGCCCGGCTAGTCATGGACCGCACGGACCATCTGCTGCTCGTCGCAGAGGGCGCGCTCCGCTTCGCCACGTCGTTCGGGTTTCGCGAGGAGAACCTGCTCACCGAGAACGCGCGCAAGATCTGGGTGCACTGGCGTGCCATCCGCGGCGCGAAGGACAACTGGCTGCCCGCGCCGGAGAACGAGCTCGATCCGATCCTGAAGAAGTTCTTCGGCCCGCGCGAGCATGGCACCATCCACTGCGCGGTGCTCGACGGGTCGGGCAACCTGGGAGGGGTGACGTCGACCAGCGGCCTGTTCTTCAAGATCCCCGGCCGCGTCGGCGACTCCCCTATCCTCGGGGCCGGCCTCTACGTGGACAACGAGGTGGGCTCGTGCGGATCGACCGGCCGCGGCGAGGCGAACCTGCTTAACTGCTCGAGCTTTCTTGTCGTGGAGAACATGCGGCGCGGCATGCCGCCGCGCGATGCGTGCCTGGACGTGCTCGAGCGCATCGCGCGCAAGACTGAGCCGCGTCTGCTCAAGGCGCCTGGTCGGCCCGACTTCGATCTCAAGTTCTACGCGCTCAACAAGCAGGGAGACTACGCCGGCGTAGCGCTCTGGAAGGGATCGCAGTTCGCTGTGCACGACGGCAAGAACCGGCTCGAGGACTGTGCCTACCTGCTCGAATAGCTACGGGCCCCTTTTCCGGAGCAACCTGTTTTTTACCGTACCGAGCTGGTTCGCTCCGCTCGTACCTCGCTGCGCTCAGGATGACAGGCTCCGCCTCCCCCATCGAAGCTAGAGCTCCTCGTAAACCAGCTCGCAGAGCTGGCCGAGCACACGGCCCACGCGGCCCGTCTGGCCGGCGTTCTCGAGGTGCGCGTTGTTGACGAACATCGCGAGGACCAACTCGCGGCCGCTCGCCGTCGTCATGTATCCGGCCAGCGCCTTGCTAGTGAGCAAGCTCGTGCCGTTAAGCCCGTTGTCCCAGTAGAGCGTGCCCGTCTTGGCGCGCACCTTGCCGCGCGCCGGGCTATCTGCCTTCACGGCGGTCGCAAGCGTCCCGTCCACGCCGAGCACCGGCAGGGCCTGCTCGTAGGCCGCAAAGTCCGGGCGTGTTCGCATATAGCGCAGCAGTTGAACGGTCGCGCGTGGGGTCGTGTAATCCGCGCGCGAGCCCCCGGCGCCGCCGCCGAACGAGATCGTTGCGGCGTCCACGCCGGCGCGGATAAGAAAATCCCGCTCGAGACGCAGGCCGTCCCCCAGCGTCCCTTTGCCGTTCTTGACGGCGACCAGCAGCGGCAGGGTGCTGGCGTGCAGGTTGTGGCTCACCTTGAGGATGAGCCGCGCCGACTCGGCAAACGGGGGCGACTGGAGCACCGCCACGCGCGGCAGCTTCTTGTACTCGTCGAACGGCGGCAGGGCGCTGGTGCGGTTGGCGACCAGCGGCGATGCGTCCACGACGACCCCCGCGCGGCGCAGCGCCTCGATGAAGAGCGACCGGGCGAACGACGCGGCGTTTTCGACCTCGTAGATCCGCACCAGCGGCCGGTGCCCGGCGGCGATCCGACCGCGCACGGCGATGCCACCCGGCCCCGCCGTCGTGATCTCGACGCTCGTCCCCCCGTCTTTCGCGGCGGTGTCCACCTGCGCGTCCAGCCGGTACGCGGCTGTCTCGGGGCGGCAGACCACCTCGGCCGCGGCGCCGGGCGTGGTCGGGCGGATCACGATGTCGATCACGTTGTCGTTGACCAGGATGGGCGTGATGCGCGACGGACCGCTGCCCGATCCCTCGGCACGCTCGAACAGGCGATCGTCGACCCAGACCTCGCCACGCACCCGCTGGATCCCCCGGCTCGCCACGGTGCGCGCCAGCTCGTTGAGGCCGCCGAGCGGATCCGGATCGGTCAGTTCCGCCGTCTCGTTTCCGTTGGCATACGTGTGATCGGAATCCTTGAATACGATGTGGCCCGCCGCATCGCTGCGCCCGCCGAACGTCAGATCGCCGCTGCCGACCAGGATGAGGTCGCCCGCGAGAACGCCGTTGCCGTCCAGCTCGCCGCGGCGCACCACCGGGGTCTCGAACCGGTAGTCGGCGCCCAAAGCGTCGAGCGCCGCAGCGACCGAGTAGAGCTTGGTGGTCGATGCCGGCGCGAACAGTTTGTCCGCGTTCCGTTCGTAGAGCACATCGCCCGATCCCCGATCCACGATCAGAATACCCCAGTGCGCCTGCTTGAAGGCGTCCGCGTCGACGACGGATGCGATTTTCGCATCGAGCTCCTCTCCCGCGCGTGCGACGAGACCGCACGAAAGGACCAGCGTAAGCCGGACGGCAATGCATCGGATGCGCTTCATGGCGATCACTCACCGGGGAACAGGACCGGCCGCGTTTGGGCAACCATTGTCAGGGAGATTCCGGGCGAATTGCAAATGTTCCACCGCTGCTTTCCCTTCCCAATCGCCCTGGCATGCGACAGAATACGGGCAATCCGGCCGAGAAGCGGGTACCATCTGCGTCGCTTCTTTCGCATGGGGCATCGAACCCGAGGAGGCCGGTCATGCCGGTTCGCTTCCGCTGCCCGTGCGGCGCCATTCTGGTCGCCGAGGACTCCCGCATCGACACGGTGCGCCCGTGTCCGCAGTGCCACACGAACCTGCGGGTGCCGGCGCCGCCGCCCACCGGCCACAATTGTGTGGTCTGCAAAAAGCCGGTGCCGGCCAGTCATACCATCTGGGTGCGTGGGCACCGGCTCTGCTGGCAGTGCATGCCCCCCGGCAGCGTGCACCTCGACCTGAACGCGTTTCGCGAGCACCGCGCGCAGCAGCAGGCGGCCATTCAGAAAGGAAGGCGGCAGGGGCTGCACCACTTCCAGTACCACGCGCCGTTCCAGGCGATGCACAGCCGCATGCAGGCGATGGCCGATGAGCTGGTGCTCGACGAGAAGGAGTGGGAGCGCATCACGCCGGCCTGGTCCACCCTGGGCCTCATCCCCTTCGACATGGGGAACTTCATCGGCGTCAGCTTGAACGTCGAGCGGTTCCGGGCACGCGCGGAGGAATCGCACGACTACATCGAGCCGCTGGCCGAGCTCGTAAAACTCTCCGAAGAGCTGCCCATGGCATCGGTGCCGAAAGCGGACGCGGCAACGCCCCCCCCTCAACCCGCCCCAGGCTCGGCGCCGCTTTAGCCATGGAGTTCGCCCAGTCATCCGGAGCCCCGCTGTCTCTCGAGCCGCCCTGGCTCGTCCCGAGCGTTGCCGGCATCGGCGGCACGATCCGGAGCTCACCGGAAGATTTCGAGGTGGAAGAGATCGCCGCGTACGAACCGTGCGGCGCGGGGGACCACCTCTTCCTATGGATCGAGAAACGCGGCGTGGCGGCCGACGACCTGATCCGGCACGTGGCCGCCGCGCTCGGCGTCGCCAGCGGTGACGTCGGCGTCGCGGGGCTCAAGGACCGCCACGCGCTGACCCGCCAGTGGGTGTCGGTGCCGCGCGCCGCCGAACCGAGGGTGCCGGCCATCGACGCCGACGGCATCCGCGTCCTCGCGGCGCAACCCCACGCCAACAAGCTGCGCACCGGACACCTGGCGGGCAATCGCTTCCGGATCGTAGTCCGCGGCGTCGCGCCGGATGCGGCTGCGCTCGCCGAGCAGGTGCGCAGCGTGCTGCTCGAGACCGGCCTGGCCAACTTTTTCGGCCCGCAGCGGTTCGGCCGCGGTGGCGAGACGGCCGAACTGGGCCTGCGGCTGCTGCGCGGCGAGCCCGTGCACGGTCGCCTGTCCAGGTTCCTGCGCAAGCTGGCGCTGTCGGCCGGGCAGGCCGTGCTGTTCAACCGCTGCCTGAGCCGTCGCATCGAGGATGGGTTGCTGCGCACGGTCCTGAGCGGCGACGTCATGTTCAAGAAAACGGGCGGCATTTTCTACGTGACCGATCGCGCGTGCGAACAGCAGCGGTTCGACCGCGGCGAGACGGTGCACGCGGGACCGATCTTCGGCAAGAAAATGTTCGCCGCACGCGACGACGCCGCGACGCGCGAGGCCGCGGTGATGGAAGAGTTCGGCATCGCGCCGAGCCGCCTGCGCGCCTTCGGCGGCTTGCTCCTCGGCACGCGGCGTGAGAACCTGGTTTCCGTGGCCGATCTGCGCATCACGCCGCACGCGGGGGCGCTGGAGTTCTCCTTCTCGTTACCGGCGGGGTGCTACGCCACCGTGCTGCTCCGCGAGTTCATGAAACAGCCGTGCCTGTAGCCCCGCTCGTTCACGCCAAGCGGCCGCTCTGTCCCGTCACCCATCGAATGACGGGTGAACGCGTGTCATCCTGAGCGGAGCGAGGCACGAGCAGAGCGAAGGATCTTTACACGACAGAAAAGAGATCGCCGGCACGCGATCACAGCCGACTATGTCGCCGCTCGAACACCTCACCACCGAGACGCGGAACCCGGCCTCAGCCAAGATCGATGCGCTGTCGTCGCTCGAGATCGTGCGGTTGATGAACCAGGAGGACGCTCGCGTCGCGGAAGCGGTAGGCCGGCAAGCGGAGCCGATCGCCGCCGCAATCGACGTCATTACCGAACGCCTGCGCGCGGGAGGCCGCCTGATCTATGTTGGCGCCGGGACGTCCGGCCGGCTGGGCGTGCTGGACGCCACCGAATGCCCACCCACCTTCAATTCCCCGCCAGGCCAGGTGGTGGGGCTGATCGCCGGTGGCGACGACGCGTTGACTCGAGCTGTGGAAGGGGCGGAAGACCATCCCGACCTGGCCGAGGCGGAC
>JBGPMX010000441.1:0-4850 GCA_041487215.1 Planctomycetia bacterium
CATGGTCGGTAGGGCGTTCTCGCAGGGCACCGCGGATCGAGCGGCCGCGAACAAAGCGATAGCCCGAGTGCTGGAAGACCAGGTTGCCGCCTGGAACAAGGGCGATCTAGAGGCCTTCATGAGCGCGTACTGGAAATCACCCAAGCTCACGTTCTATTCCGGCAAAGACAAGACGCAAGGCTGGCAAGCCACGCTGGACCGCTACCGCAAGCGGTACCAGGCGGACGGACGCGAAATGGGCACGCTGACGTTTCGAGAGATCGAGATCGAATCGCTTGGCCCAGAGAGTGCTTTCGTTCGCGGCCATTGGGAGCTAAAGCTACAAGACGAAACGATCGGCGGCCTGTTCACGCTCATCCTGCGCAGGTTGTCCGCAGAAGGCTGGTGGATCGTGCACGATCACACCTCAGCCTAACTCCACAGCAGCACTTCGGCCGCGAGTCGTTCGTAGTGACCGCATTCATGCGGTCGGAGAAGGGTCGAGGACCGTCACGAACCTGCTGCGCTCGATGGGGCACAAACCCAGTGCTGCCTGAAGAACCGAGAATAGTGCAGGTCAACGCTTCTCCGTGACAGTGAGGTCGTCAGGCTGTGTGCCACGTACGCTCGCGAGATCTGATGATCGCACTTGTTTTCATAGCCGGCGGCGTTCGGCTCGCTAGTATCGACGTCTTTCTTTGCGCCATCGTGGGTGCGCCCGTTGTGGGCCTGGTAGTTGGACGCGGCCTCGGGCGCAGAATCCGCGGATGGGTGGTCTTAGGCGGAATCGCTGGGGCCTTCGTGGGCGTACTCCCGGTTTTTTTGTCCATCATTAAGTATGTCGAGCCGCAGCGCCTATGGGATCCGGAGTCGCTGCTTGCGGTTGCTGCGTGGAGTATGGTGCTCGGCGCGCTCGTCGGTCTTGGCTGGGATGTGGTCGCGCGTTTGATCAGTCTGCATGACGCGGCGCAAAAGACTCTCAGAGACAAGGTGGAGAGTCTCGAGGGACGAGCATGAACGTCGAGCGCATGTGGCGGTCGCACGATCTCAAGCGCGCCTACGACGTCGTGATCATCGGCGCCGGTGTGCACGGGCTGGCGATCGCCTACTACCTGGGCAAGCGGGGTATCAGCAACGTCGCGGTCCTCGACAAGGGGTACCTCGGCGGCGGAGCCAGCGGTCGCAACACGGCGATCATCCGGTCCAACTACCGGACCCCTCAGGGCGTGGCGTTCTACGACGAGAGCGTGAAGTTGTACGAGCGACTTGCGCTCGAGCTGGACTACAACGTCATGTTCTCGCAGCATGGACACCTGACGCTCGCGCACACGGATCGCGGAGTTGCCACGCTGCGGGAGCGGGCCGAGACCAACCGGCTGCTCGGCGTCGATAGCCGCATCATTGGCCGCGACGAGATCGCTCGGCTGGTTCCCGGCCTCGACCTGAGCGATCGGCCGCACCAGCCGATCCTGGCGGGACTCTTCCATCCTCCGGGCGGCATCATTCGGCACGACGCCGTGGTGTGGGGTTACGCCCGCGGCGCAGACCGGCTCGGAATCGAGGTGCATCCGCACACCGAGGTCACGGGCATCCGGACCAGCGCGGGAAACGGCGCGGCGCGGCGCGTCCAGGCGGTGGAGACCAACCGCGGCACCATCGCCACGCGCACCGTGGTCAACGCCACGGCCGGTTGGTGTTCATCGATCGCCCACATGGTCGGCATCGACCTGCCCATCGTGACGCATCCGCTCCAGGCGTTGGTGACCGAGCGGCTCAAGCCGTGGCTCAACCTGGTGATCGTCTCGGCAACGCTGCACGTCTACGTGAACCAGACCGATCGCGGCGAGGTGGTGATCGGCGAGGAGATCGATCCGTACTCGAGCTACAGCATGCGCTCGACGCTGCGGTTCCTCGAGAATGCGGCCGCGCACACGCTGGCTTTGTTCCCGTGTCTGGCGCGAGTCCAGGTGTTGCGGCAGTGGGCGGGCATCTGCGACATGCCGCCGGACTATGCTCCGATCATTGGCCTGGTGGACGAGGTCGAAGGCTTCATCCTGGACGTCGGCTGGGGCACCTACGGCTTCAAGGCTGGGCCGGCCGCGGGGTCCCGCGTCGCGGAGTTGATCGCGACGGGCCGCACCCCCGCGGTGATCGAACCATTCGTCTTGTCCCGGTTCGCCAATCTGCAACCGCTCGGCGAGAAAGCCGCCGCCGCGGTGTCGCACTAGCCGCGAAGCGGCGGCAGTTATTAGCCAGGGGCGTGAGCCCCTGGTCGGATTGTGATCCGTTATTTGCCTTGACCAAAGACGCGGCGCAGATCATCGATGCCGAGCGCGGTCAGACCGAGCTCGCCGCCCGCCCGCAGCAATTCTTCCCAAACGTATTCGGCCACGTCCCACGCGACGCAGATTCGTGTCTCGGGCGGCGAAAGCCCGGCTACGCGAATCAAGATCGCGTGGACGCCGGCCAGAGCGACCTGGGCACACCAACCTGAACCGGTCGCGGCTCGCGACATGTCGTACGACGTCACGCGGCGGAGCAGCTCATCCGTGCGCGGACCCGCAAGGCAGAAGCAAGCGTAGAACGAGGTCACGTCATGGTCGATCACCGCGTCGGCACCCCGCAGACCGGCCAACCGCGATGCGATTCCACTCGAGGACGGCCCGGGGGCGAGCAGAAGCAGGGAGTCGTTCGTCAGCCGGCACGCGAGGATCGGTCCGTCTGCTTCCCATACAGCCACGTCCCCCGCTCTTGCCGCAGCGCTTTCGCCGAGCCATGCATGGGTGACGGTTGCGACTCCTCTCCCGGAGAGAGTGAGCTTTGCCAAGGCGCTAAGGTCCGCTAGGCCAATCCCCGCGCGAACCACCGCGGCCTGCTGCTCCGCGCTCAGAGAGGCGACAGGGATCTGCCACCCGTCGTTCTCCGTGAATCGGGCGCCACGAGCCGCGTGCCAGCCGTGTAGGGCAGTGCGAGCCAGCGGTCTGTGCGGCGTCGCGAGTGCTGGGTCGTGATTCATGGCACATGGCTCGGTGCGACTACATTTTCAACCGGATGCCGTCCGGGTCATAAAACGGCAGCGACACGATGACCGCCGGCACATCCGCGCCATTCCAGCGGACGAACCATCGTTCACCCGGCTTGCTGCGCGGCGCCGGGACCCAGCCGAGAGCCAGGCAGCGCTGGAGGGTCGGGCTGTGCCGGGCACTCGTGACGCGCCCCACCGGCCGCCCACGCTCGACGATCTGACAGCCCTCGATACTGTGAACCGGCGGGACTGAATTTTGCGGAGTCCGCGGCGGCGGCGCCAGCGAGCGGTCGGAAGCCGCTCCCTGACGCTCGCGGCTCGGAAGCTGTGCATCATCCTTGGCTGCGAATTCACCGTTCAGCAGGAAGCCAACCAGCCGCGAGCGCGGGCCCATGGCCTTGAGTCGCACAAGCGGCTCGCGGCCGATAAACCGCGGCTTGTCGAAGCGGATCAGCCATTCCAGGCCGGCCTCGAGGGGATTCGACAGGGCATCGGTATCCACACCGATGATGAGATGCCCTTTTTCCAGGCGCAGGATGCGCTGAGCCTCGACGCCGAACGGCTTCAGATCGAACGCGCGGCCGGCTTCGCAGATGGCTTCCCACAAGCCCCACGCGTGCGCCGCCGGGCAGTGGATCTCGTAGCCGAGTTCCCCGACGAAACCGATGCGCAGCAGACGGCAGCGCACGCCGGCGATGTCCCCTTCGCGCAGGGCCATGTACGGAAACGCGGCCGCCGAGAGCCCCAGCGGGCTCAACCGGCTGAGCAGCTCGCGCGAGCGCGGGCCGGTAAGGTTCATCGCCGCCGTGCCCGACGTGTGATGGAGCACGGTCACGTCGAGCTGCCATGTGGCCTTCCAGAGTTCGAGCCACTGAAAGACGGTCTCCGCGTTGCCGGTTGTCGCCGTCAGGTAGAAGCGGTCGGGCCCGAGCCGGGCACAGACGCCGTCGTCGAAGAGAATACCGTCCTCATCGCACATCACCCCGTACCGGACCCGGCCAACTTTGAGGTCCGCCCACTTGTTCAGGTACACGCGTTCGAGCAACTCGGCTGCGTCGGGCCCCGTGACCTCGATCTTGCCCAGCGTGCTCACGTCGATCAGCCCCACGCCGTTGCGAACGGCACGGGCCTCCGCCAGCGGCTCGCCGTAATGCTCCGGCCGCTTCCACTGGCCGGCGTCCGTCCAGGTCGCGCCGGCTGCCTGGTGCCAATGGTGCAGCGGCGTGCGCCGCACGGGATGATGAGCGCCCGCAGCCAGCACGCCCAGTTCGACCGGTATCACGGGGGGACGGCTGGTGGTTGCGCCGACCGCGTTCGAGTCCCGGCCGGTTGCGCGGGCGCAGAATTCGACCGCCAACCGGCCGCACATCTTGCCCTGGCACGGACCCATGTTCACGGTCGAGTAGCGCTTGAGCGTCTCGATCTCGTCGAAACCATCGGCCATTGCCTGCTCGAGGTCTTTCTCGGTCACGTCCTCGCAGAGACAGATGAATTGCTTGCGGCCGCGAAGTTGCGCCGCGAGGTACGGGAAGGGAGGAGTGGCGACAACGGAGCCCGCGACCGACTCGCTGTTGCCCATGGCTTGCCAGGCGGCCTCGTAGTCGGGCAATGCCGGGACCGAATAGCCCAGCGCAGCGGCCGCGGCCGCGCCGCAGAGGCGGCCTTCGACCAGTTGGGCCGCCGCTTCGAGCGTGCCCGCAGCGGCGCCCGCAGCGAGTATTCCCGGCACCGATTTCGTCGGCACCCAGCGCTCGCCGTTGTGGCGGAACCGCATGCCGGCCATCAACAACAGTTCGTTGGCCGGATCGATCCGCGACGCCAAGCAGACGAGGTCGCATGCGATCTC
>JBGPMX010000442.1:0-4850 GCA_041487215.1 Planctomycetia bacterium
CAGCGCGCTCTTGAGCGAGATCTGCTCGACGTGGATCGTCACCGGGGTGTCGCTGGTGACCCCTTCCTCTTCGAGGGCCACCTTGTCCAACACGATGTTGACGTGCGTGAGGTCGCGCAGGAAGTCGATGACGTCGCTGAGCGGCGTCTCGACGAACTCCACGCTCACCGGCTCTTTCAGTTTGCGGTTGATTTCTGCCTCGGCCTTGCTCGGCCGGGCGAGATCGACGGTGGCATACTTTTCGATGCGCCGCTTGCTCATCTCCTCCCACCAGGTCGAGTCCGGGTATTCGATGGGGGGCTCATCCGGGAACGGGATGTGCGACTTGTCGACCTGGAGCAGGGTCAGCAAAAGGCGGTGCTTGCGCACCTCATTGAGCTCCAGCTGGTCGTCCAGGTTCGAGGAGAATTCGGCAATCAATGTGGCCGCCTCGGACAGCGGCGCGTCCGGGGAGATGTCGCGCGCGCGGCGGGCCACCGCCAGTCCCTCGCGGAAGTGCCGCTCGGCCATCAGGGTGGAGAACTGCTCCAGGATCTGATCCAACCTCTGCTGCTGCTGCATGAGCGCGTTGTTGAACTGGCGGATCTGCTCGGCCTTGGCGCGGTTCTGCGCTCGTTCGACGGCCTCGAGGTCGAGCCGCTGCTTTTCGGCAGTCGCCTGCCGCAGCAGGCTTTCGACGCGGCGACGCAGGGCGATCCGGTCGGCTTCGGGAACGTCCATCGCCGCGTCGACGCGCGGGAGCGTGATCGTTTTGAGCAGATCGATGGCCCGCTCCGGCTCGCGGCTCATCATCTTGCGTGCATCGCTGAGTTCGACGCTCACCTCGGTGCTGAGTCGTTCGGTAGCGATTCCTTCGAGCTCGCGTGCCGTGCCGATGGTCGCCCGTGGCTCCGGGGTTTCGACCTCGGGCGCGGCGGGCCTTGCCGGGCGCGGCCTTGCGCTGTCCTGCGCCGGCGGGGCAAGTTCCTGGGCGGGCGGCGCAGCCGGGGGGGGCGGCGGAACCTGCCGCGGCGCCTCGCCGCTCGGCGCGGCGGCGGCGGGGGGGGCGGCGTCTTGCGCGGGCGCCTGAGCACGCTCGCGCGTCTGCTGGCCCAGAGTCCGCAGCAACGACTTGGCCTGAAGGTTCCCCGGATCGTGTTCCAGAGCTTTCTGGAGGAACGCTTCCGCCTCGCTCGCCATGCCCCGCGCCGCGGCCACTTCACCCAGCACGAGCAGGTTCGAGATCATCTCCGAGTGATCGGCCTTGGCCAGGGCGAGATTCGCGCGCGCCTCCCCAGGCGCTGCCGCGTTGTTCCGCTGCCACTGCGACCACAGGTTGGCGAGGTACGAGTTGTCCGGCGAGGAAGCCTGCGGCGTTACCGACCATGCGCGCTCGAGCGGCCGCCCGTTGCACTCGCCCGCCACCGAAACCGTCATGGGGGAAGGAATGCTGCCGCGCGTGATAAAGAGCGTCCCCTGGTCCGCGCGCAGGGGCGGAGCGGGCTGGGGTAGAAGAGGCAGCGCACCCGATAGCCGCAGCGAATCCGGGTAAAGCACCGGGGCACGCAGCCACTCGGCCAGCGCCGCCAGCACGTCGGCCGTGCGATACTCGGGGCCGACCACGGTGGACCGGCCGCCGGTTTCACTCGTCAGCCGCCCCAGAAACGCCTCATTGACCGCGCGCCCGACGCCTAACGCCTGCACGACGATGCGCTCGTCACGCAGCCGATGAAGCAGCGCGCTGATGCTGTCCCGCGTCACCACGCCCGCGGTGTTCTCGCCGTCACCGATGCAGACGATGACTCGTTCCCGCCCCGATTCCGGCTCGAAGGCCCTGGCCGCCGCGACCAGCCCCGCCCGAATATCGCATGTTCCGAGCGGCGCTCGCGCCTCGAGCCACTTGAGTTCGGCCTCGACCGCAGCCGACCGGGCCGGCATGAGTTCGCGGACCAAGGCCTGGGGGGCCACATCGAGTGCCATCAACAGCACGCGGTCATCCGGTGCCAACGCGGCGACCAGGCCGTGCACGAGCTCCAGCGACGCCGAACGAAACGATCCCGTTTGGCTCGCCGAAGTATCCATCAGCACGACCACGTCGCGTGGTCGCGCGCTGGCTTCCGTCAGGTCGGGACGGATGATGACGGCCCCATACGTCTGCCCATCGGCCGCCTGGAACGTGTCCACCGTCACCGGCGCGTTCGAGGACGGTTCCCCCGCGAACACAGCACCCCCGGCCGCGATACCGAGCGAGACCATCCACAGCCTGCTCGCGCACCGAACCCGTGACAGCGTAGACATGTTGAGCACTCCGAGCGAAAGGAACGTGGCGGTCACTCGTCCGAGCGGCGAGCCTTCCGCCAACCACCAAGATGCATTCTAACCGCGGCGCGCCGGCCGCTGCCAGTAAGAAGCTTCGCTTCTGTCCCTTTAGTACGTCGCGTGTTTCCGCAGCTCATTCACGCCATTGACCCCGACCGGTGCCGCGCGAACCGAGCCGGTGCGCCACACCCAGCCGACACCACGCCATCCAGGAGATCAAAGGCGATCCAGGGAGCTTCGCGGCCAGGCCACGGATTACGAGCCGATGTGCTTCGTGCGAGGATCAGAGTGGTCACGAGCCAGTATAGTGACGCCGTGCGAGCTCAGCAATCATCTTCTCGAAGAAACCGGGGCCCGAAAACGAAACGGCGACGAGCAGCCGGGAGGAGCGGCTGCCCGTCGCTCGGGTGAGTTTCCGCGATCACCACGCCGCCGGATGACGGCCGGGAGACGGCATCAGAGGGGTAAATACCTTCGGGAGGCCGACCGGACCGACGGCTGGCTCCGGGCGGGCGGGCTGCCCACGAGCGAGCCCACGGTCTCCGCCAGCTTGGCGGTCCACGTCACCATCCCCACCGTGCCCTGGCTGATCCACGCAGCCCCTTGAAACAGCATAGGGGACGGGGCAGCCTTATCCGACCCTGAATGGGTCGCGGTTGGCGCGGGGATGGCGGGGCCGCCGGCTGCTGCCGCGGGGCAGTAGGGCACCCAGTTATATCCTGGGTAGAACATGTGGTACGGGGAAAGCACGGCGGCCGCCGACACATCGTCCGAGGGCAGCTCACCGGTGTCCTCGTCATCGATGCGATGGCCGCCGGCATCCGTGATCGGCTCGATGGAACCGGTCAGCCGAGCGGGCGTGCGGCGTTCGATGGAACGGCCGGTCGACTCCTGGCCGGAACTGTGTGCCGGCCTCCAGCCGTCCGCGGCTGGTGTGCCGTGGCAGTACGACCGTCCGCTGCCGTAGCAAGCCTCGTCGTCATACATGTACGGCTCGTAAATGTCGGTGTAGTGCCGCGGCCCCGCAAGCGGCGCCCATCGGTCGCTCGCGCGCTCGGTGTCGTGCTGCGCCGATGCGTCGCCGTCGAGTGTCGTGGCCCGCTCGGTGGCTTCGTCGAGTGACGCATCGAACGCCGCGTCCGAATCATCGTACGCATCGTACGCGCTCTCGTACGAATGGATCGGCGAACGGCCGTCGTAGCCCGGCAGAGAATCCTCATCCGCAAAGTCGGCGAACTGATCGTCGTCGACGAATTGATCATCGATGGGATCATCGATCGCTTCGACAGCGGCGGCAGGGCCTGAATGCGCCGTGCTGTTCTCCGAGGGCGCGTTGTGACACGGGCAGGTGGGATCGGGGCATATCGCGTCCGCCGCGTTCGATGTCCGGAGGCTGTCGCTGGCGCCCGCGTTGCCGTACACATCCTCGCTCTCGAAAGCGTTGGCGAGATCGTCGTGTGCGCCGGCGCAGTCGGAGAGAGGGTAATCGCCGGTGCGAGCGCCGCTATCGCGCGTCACGCTGACGGGGATGGCTGTGTCATTCCACTCATTGCGGTAGTAGCGTTCGTACCAGTCTTCGTGGTCGTAGTTGTACCAGGCCCTCGCTCCAGCGGTGGCGTGATACCCAGCGCAGGCGGCGCCCCGGTAGACGATGGCGGCGTCGAGGGAGGGGCCGTGTGCCATCACACCGGGAAACCAGAGGGCTCCCAGGGCGGCCGCGGCTTTTCGCCAGCGTAAGAACATGGTTCTCGTCCTCCACGAGGTTGGGTTTCGGGGCGGGTCTTCGGGCGGAGACCCGGACGGCGGGCGGAAACAAGGCTCGTCGAGCCAGGTGCAAGCTGGGGGGATGGCTCAAACTTCGCTCTCTTTATCGGGACGCGCGGATGGCAAGAGTTAGGGAAACGACGCGAAGAAGAGCAAGCCGGCGGCCATCTTGCGCGTTGTGCAGGAGAGACATGATGCGCCGTTTGCGTGCGGCGGCGCCGCCCGCCTCTGTGCGGGGCATCGGCCGATTTGACCCGCATCCGATCCTGACCTAGTGTTTCCTCGAGTTCGACTGGAGCAAACGGTTCGCGAGCGTTTGCGCCCCCGTTGGACTTGGTGTTTTCGTTGTCTCCTCTTCATCCCCGATAAAGGTGCGCCGCGTCGCGCGGCGTGCAAAGCCGCGGGCCACGCGTGTGGCTGCCGGGCTGCCGAAAGGATGGATAGGAGAGGGCGAGCAGGGCGGTCTGACCGACCAAAGCCCTGGCTGACGCATGCCCCTCCGAAAGGCCAGGATTGGCTGAAGAGGATGGTTTTTGGTGTCGAGCTGGCGGAACTCCGCGTGAGCCCGCCACAACCACAAGGAGATCGAGATGCGCAGTTTTATGAAGGGCGTTCGTCAGTTCCTGGTCGCTGAAGATGGCCCGACCGCCGTCGAGTATGCCGTGATGCTCGCGCTGATCATCATCGTCGCCCTGACGGCGATTCAGACGCTGGGCACCCGCGTGTCGACGACCTTCAACAACATTGCCAGTCAGATGCCGACGGCGTAGCCGTCCGAGAGGAGCGAC